>JBBDSF010000173.1:18945-21538 GCA_040905125.1 Pseudomonadales bacterium
GTACCCGTTCCGGAAGCACTTGGATTTTGCGAGAGCCCCGACGTCACCGGGGCCTGGTTTTATGTCATGGGACATATCGACGGCCGCCCCCTGTACAATGCCGAGGATACCCGGCAATGGGTACCTGAAGGCCAACGGATCACCTTGGCCAACGATTTTATTGATGTCCTGGCTGACCTGCACTCGCTGGATCCGGACGAAATTGGCCTTGGCGACCTGGGCAAGAAGGAGGACTATGTCGGCCGGCAACTCAAGACCTGGTACCGCTCCTGGACCGCATCGGTCGAGCCGGCAAACTATGACGACCCAAGAGCCCACGAATTAAAGCAATACTTTACCGAAAACGTACCGCAACAGGAGAAGGCTCGAGTCGCCCACGGAGATTACGGATTACATAACTGCCTGGTCGGACCCGATTCCAGAATCGCTGCTGTCGTGGATTGGGAAATTTCCACTTTGGGCGACCCGTTGGCGGATCTTGGCTACGCGCTGAACCAATGGGCACCCGCTGACGAGAGCGGTGCAGAAGGCACGGAAGCCGCCACTGATGTCCCGGGCTTTCCTGACCAGGCCGTGCTGGCTGAGCGATACGCGGCTCGCTCCGGCCGCGACCTGTCACAACTGGACTATTATATCGGCTTTAACCGTTGGAAGAGCGCCGCCATTATTCACGGCGTTTACGCGAGATACATGGCCGGCCAGAAAAGCACCGAAGGGGTAGACCTGGAAGGGTTACGCACGCGTATCGATCAATCCCTTGCCCTGGCTATGCGCGCCGTCGAACGATTGGAGGCTAAGCGGTAAAATTTACGGGTTATCCCTCAAGTTCTTCCCAGCGCGTAAACAACGTCTCGCGTTCAGATTCCGCATCGGCTAACTGGTCCCGCACCTTTTGTTGTTGATCCCCAGGCTGTTGGAAAAACCGTGGGTCCGCAATTTTTTCATGTAGTAACGCGATGCGCTCTTCCAATTTGTCGAGCTTGTCCGGCAATGACGCCAGCTCACGTTCACGTTTCTGCCGCGCGCGTTTGTCGGCCTTGCGTTCAGTATGCGAGCTCGCGGGCACTTCCTGTTCAGACGTCGGAATAGTATCACTTTGGCCCCGTTTACCCTGGAACCAGTGATCGAAGCTGCCACCCGCGGCAACCCAGTCGGAGTAACCCCCCACATGTTCTTTCAAGATTCCGTTACCCTCAAATACCAGCAGGCTCGAGGCGACGTTATCAAGAAAAGCGCGGTCGTGAGTGACCAGCAACACCGTGCCCTGATATTCGACAAGCAATTCTTCCAATAGCTCCAGACTCTCCACATCCAGATCATTGGTCGGCTCATCCATGACCAGCAGATTGGCCGGCAGCGAGAAGAGTTTGGCCAACATCAGTCGGTTCTGTTCACCACCGGACAGTACCCGAACCGGCGAACGTGCCTGCGCCGGTGTAAATAAAAAATTACTGAGCCATGTCACCACGTGGGTGTTGTTACCATTGATGGATACATAGTCGCGGCCATCGCCAATAGTTTCGGCAACAGTCTGGTCAGGATCTATCTGATCCCGAACCTGATCGAAATAAGCGATTTCCAGATTCGTTCCAATCTTGACACGACCTTGATCAGGCGTTTCACGGCCAAGCAATATCTTCAACAAAGTGCTCTTCCCGCAGCCGTTCGGACCCAGAATGCCGATACGGTCACCACGTTGGATAATCAAATTCAGATCGCGAATCAGAACCTTGTCGTCATAACTCTTGGAAACATTTTCCAACTCATTGACGATCTGGCCGGAACGATGCCCGGCATCGACATCCAGTTTCAATTTTCCACTAACGCGTCTTTGCTTGCGCGCTTCCCGCATCTTCTCCAACGATCGAACACGGCCTTCATTTCGCGTTCGTCGAGCTTTAATTCCCTGTCGTATCCAGGCTTCTTCTTTTTGTAAACGTCGGTCGAATTCCCGGTTGTGAGCCTCTTCAACTTCCAGCTGGTGAGCGCGACGCGCAAGAAAAGTATGATAGTCGCAATCCCAGCGGGACAACCGTCCCCGGTCCAGATCCACGATCGATGTCGCTACATTCTGCATCAGTTGGCGATCATGAGTGATAAAGACCAGCGTGCCGTCAAATTCCAGCAACACCCTTTGAAACCACTCAATGGTGGGGATATCCAGGTGATTGGTAGGCTCATCGAGTAACCAGACATCGGGCTCGGTCACCATCGATCGCGCGATGGCAACACGCCGTAACCAGCCACCAGAAAGCGTATTCAGCGTGGCATTTCCGTCCAGCTCGAATTGATCCAATACTGATTCGATTTTGTGGGACAAGGTCCAGCCATCGGCATGATCTATCCGCTGTTGCAGGTTTTCAAGATCGTCCAGGCTGGACTGTTCAATCGATCCAGTTTCCATCACGACCACAACGCGGTGATACTCGGCAAGCAGATCACCGACGTTCTGAAATGGCCGGGACACCGCATCAAAGACAGTCAACGTCGAACTCAATGGCAGCGATTGCTCAAGAGCGGCGACCTTCAGGCCTGTCTCGCGCCAAATCATACCCTCGTCAGGCGCAAGGTCCCCGGCCAGCAATCGCAGCAA
>JBBDSF010000174.1:0-3574 GCA_040905125.1 Pseudomonadales bacterium
TTCAACTATGCTGCCCGGAGTTGCCAGCGTGCCCTTGCAAGAAAGTTCTGAGGGCGTCTGCCGGCATGAGAGCCGGCCTCCGGATCCTGGCTTGCCCCGGGCCGCGCAACTGCGCTGCGCGGCCGATGACATCCTTCAGTGTGTGCGACCACTACGCTGGAAGATACTCAGGATGGCGAGCAGCAGTATCGCGCCTATCAGCGACACGACGAAGCTCATGACGGTGATGCCTTCGTTGATGGAGCCCGCGCCAATCATCGGTCCGATCAGCCATCCGCCGATCAGTGCGCCGACGATGCCGACCACGATATTGAGAATGATGCCCTGCTGGGCGTTGGTGCCCATGATCAAGCTAGCGACCCAGCCGACCAGACCGCCCATGATGAGCCATACGATTATACCCATGATTCCTTCCCTCCAGTTAAATTTGACGCACCATGCGCCCTTGAATAAAGCCTACGGCTGCTGGTCCGTAGTTACCGTGCGTTACCGCACCCTGAAGCGTGAGAAGTGAACGATGGGTTGATTATTCACGGCTCGGTTTTGAGAAGCTCCGGTGCCGCACGGTTATGTGGGTAACTGCACCGACCCGGTAACCTGTTGCTACCTAGCATTCGTAATCCAGTCGGTCGGCATCTTCCGCATCATTGGATTGCCAAAACCAACGGACGCAGGCGCCTGTCGGGCGCGTCGCCTACCAGTATTGAGGAGAAATCAGTGAAAAAGAAAGCGTACATCAAGAAGCAATTGCACGAGTTGTTGTATCAGGCTCTGGAGACGGAACGCGGCGGTATAAAGATCTACGAAACCGCGCTGTCGTGTGCGCAGAACGCCGACCTGAAAGAGGAATGGGAAGAGTATCTCGGGCAGACGCGCACCCACGAGCAGGTGTTGCTGAGGGTATTCGAGGAACTGGGACTGAATCCGGATACCGTAACCCCCGGTCGGGAAGTCGTGGCGCACATCGGCGATTCGCTGGTCACCGCGATGGAGATGGCAAAGGCGCGGGGTAGTGCCGCGGCCGCGCAACTGGTGGCCGGCGAGTGCGTGGTGCTGGCGGAAACCAAGGACCACCAGAACTGGGAGCTGATCGGGCATCTGGCAGACTATGGTCAGGGCGAGGAGACCGGTGCGCTCAGCACCGCGTTCGATCAGGTGGAGCAGGAAGAGGATCATCACCTCTATCACACGAAGGGTTTCGTCCGCGAATTGTGGATCGAGTCACTGGGGTTGCCGGCAGTACTGCCGCCCCCCGAGGAAATGAAGAAGGTTGAATCGGCGATAGGTGCCGCGCGGGCGGAGAACAAGCGCGACGACATGCTGAAAGCGAAACACTGAGTGGTGTCGGGGGACCCTGGTATAGGGTTTGCATCGGCCGAACGTAAAAACGGCAGAGGCTTGCGCCCCTGCCGTTTTCCTATTCCACTGTAAGTGGTAGTGCTGGAGATCAGTCCTCCGTTTCTTCAAACTCCGGTGCAGAACGCAGTTCTTCACGAGTCAGATCAACCCGCAGTTCCTGCTCTTCGCCAGTGCCTGATTGTGTTACGCGACCCCAGCCGATGGCTACATTTTTCTCGGCCATGCCCAGGAATCCGCCGACGCCGACTACGATAGCCACGACCTGGCCGTCCTCGTCGATGATCAGATCATCCACCGAACCCAGATCCTCACCATCAGAAGTTGACACCTCGGCACCGATCAGAGTGCTCGCGTGCATGCCATTAGCGGGTGCAGAAGACAGATACTCCCGGTTTTGCATGCGTGACTGGTTGCTTGCGTTCAGGCGCTCTGCCGCTGTCTGTGAGTCAGACTGGCCGGCGCGCTGTGAGCTCTGGTTGCTTTGCGCAGTGCTGGGCTGGCTGGTGCTCTGTGAGCTCTGGCCGCTTTGCCTGCTACCGGGGTCGCTTTGTATAGCGCCGGGAGTGGACTGGCCGGTGCGCTGTGTGCTTTGGTCACCTGCCGGAGTCCTGGTAGTGGATCGCGTAGTGTCCTGGTCACGCTGCGTGCTCTGATCGTGGCTAGGATCCTGGCCAGCAGCCTGTTGAGCCAGAGCAGACCCAGCGGCTAAAGTGATAACCGGTGTGACCAATGCGTAAAATGCGAATGAGTGTAGCTTCTTCATAAAAAATACCTTCGAATGGAGTGAGTTAGTCGGACAAAATGTCCTGCTTTATCGCTTCATCACAGCTTTTCTTCCCCGCCATATTTACCGGGAAGGTGACTGAATTGCCAAATAACATGGAATTCAGAATGAAGGTGTAAAGTACGCCGGGGAAGAAGGTCAGTCAGTTCGTTGACGCACTGATGCGGCAACAGAAACGTTAAGAACATGTAACAGATGGAAGGTGTGCGTGAATGGATATCTATTTATCCGACGAATAGTCACCATGAATGACATCAATGAATAGTCACCATGAATTTTACTAAACGACTGCTTCTGTATTTTTCCAGCTAAAATCGCGCCGCAACGGCGCAATGAGTGCTAACGCACGTTACAACACACCCTGTGTATCCTATAGCACAAACAGCATGAAATATTACTGATACTGTTTACCTCTCTAATCCCCTAATTAAGGCTTTGCTCATGACAAAAAAGAAGAAGGACAAAACTGCTGCATTAAAACGAGAATTCGATAACCTCCTTGCCGATATCGACAGCTTGCTGAAAGAGTCAGCAAATCTGACCGGTGAAGAATTTTCCGAAGCTCGGGAAAGACTGCAAGACAAGGTGGATGCAGCCAAGGAAGCAGTTTTCGAAATCAGCGACGATATTTCCCGTCGTGCACACAAGACGGCCTCTAAAGCCAATCGTGAAGTCCATGAAGATCCCTGGAAGGCAATCGGAGCCGGGGCTGTGGCGGGCCTACTGCTGGGCATGCTGTTTGCCCGCAGGTGATCAACGTGAGCTCAGGTAACAAGCTGCGCAGGGTGGCTAAAACTGTGTTTTACCAACTCGACCTCTACGGGAAACTGCTCAGCGTCGAATGGGAAGAAGAGAAAAGCCGACTTACAGGCATGCTAATCAGCCTGTTGCTGGGGTTCATCTTTTTCTTCTGCCTGTTGTTTACCCTCAGCAGCATGTTGCTTGTGTTCGCCTGGGACACCCAGTATCGCGACTGGGTCATGATTGCTCTGGCGTGTTTCTATGGACTGGGGATCCTGTTTGCCTGGTACCGCTTCAGGAGCCTGGGGAACCGCGCTGCCCAGGCTTTCTCCGATGTACGTGAAGAGTTGGCGACGGATATTGCGTTGCTGCGCAACAGGATGGACCAATGAATTCGTCAGCCCCCTATGAGGTCCAACGCCAGTCCCTGCGTTTGCGTCTGCAGGCTAATCGTCTGACGCTGGCACAGGAGATGTCTGGCCAGTTGCCGGTCTCTGATGACAGATTTCCGCGCAGTAATACCATGCGCTTCCTGTCGCGTACTCCGGGGATAGCCAGCTTCCTGGTAGCTGAAGTTGCGCCATTCGTCCTCGGTCGATACTTGGCGAAACGAAGAAGGCGGCCCGGTTCCTGATCCTTGGCGCGGCTTCAGCGGTGGCCGATAGTCGAGTGCTACTGTTCGGCGCCTCC
>JBBDSF010000175.1:0-15117 GCA_040905125.1 Pseudomonadales bacterium
TGCCCAGACTGTTCCTGAGTCATTTGCCTCGATTGTAGCCGACGAAGCTTGTTGCTTTCATGCTTCGCTTCCCTCTTTCAACCGGCATACGTTCCTTTCGCCTTCTTCGCGCCGGAATGCTCGGTCATCTTTGCGCGGTTAGCCATTGGCACTACCCTCTGCTGCATAACACCGGGTTAAGCGGCCGCGCTGAAGCGCGAAGCGCTGATGAAAGCGGTACGAGCGGCAGGCGAACGACTTCAACCCCATGTTATGCAGCAGATTCTTGCTCAACATCCCAGCCTGGGAATACCAAAACTGCTGGATGGCAGAGTAATGCCCTGGCAAGCACCTTAGCCCGCTCAACGCCCAGTCGGACTCTGTCGTTCTCAATGGCGGAAATCGTCGATTGAGGAATACCAGTGATTTCGGCCAGCTCATTCTGACTCATCTCCTGAAGCTCCCTGATAATTCTAACGGACTCGCCGACTGAAACGTCAGCGGATCGCTTTGCCTTTCTATAATTACTCATATTACTTCCTCCGATAGTCGTGGGGAGTAACGTTTTCTACCTGAACCAGCACTTTATCCCGTTCCACCTTGTAAATAATTCGATACTGCAAATTCAAACGCGAGGATCGGTAACCCTTCCATTTTCCGGACAAGGACTCGTCATTGAAACCTTTGATCTGTCGCAGACCTTGTGGGCCAGAGATGTAAACGATGTCCTTCCACTTCTCATATCTTTTCTGAACCTCTACCGGTGCGGTAGCGAGGCTCTTAGCCACACGTCTATGTTCATAGATAGACCACATACCATATAAAGTATATATATTAAATATGGTATGTCAATATCAAACCCGTTGCTCTTCGCTGGATTAGCGCCGGGCTGCATAACACCGTGTTAAGCGGCCGCGCTGAAGCGCGAAGCGCTGATGAAAGCGGTCCGAGTGAGCGACGCGAGGAGCGAACGACTTCAACGCCATGTTAGGGGCATCTACACCTTTTGCAGACAGCATTTCTTGTATTTCTTCCCACTTCCACACGGGCACGGATCGTTCCTCCCTATCTTACGCTGACGACTCCGCGTCTTCCTTAGGTTCTGGGTCGGCAGAATAGGAGGACCAGAACCTTCAAAGAGCCCCGCGGCGTGCATAATCACGCCACCTTCCGGTTCCTGCTTCTTTTCTGGATATTCTGGAACCAGCGTCCTAAGAATTTCATGCGCTATCTGGCGCATAGTCGCGGGAACCTGGTCCGCAAAGGGTTTTTCTCCTCCATCGCTTGATACGTCGTACCAGTTTAACGAATTATTCTTTCGGAGGTCCGCGTACTTCGCATCCAGCTTCGGGTCTACGTGCGCACCCCCTTCTTTGTTTGCCAGGGCAAGTACGATGTCCTTGCGACTAAACTCAGTTCGATTTTTATCGACGAAGACAATCCCATCCCACCATGAGTCGAAGTCAGTGACTCGCCTGCTAATACTACCGTCTAACGGAGCGAACGGTATGTTGCCCTTCGGACCTCCAAGACTCATGAGAGTTAAGCTGGAGTGCGTCATTTTGTTTCTTTCATCAAATGGAGTGGCAGTATCAGCAAAATCAATATTCTTCTTACCTAGCAACCCCAAAAGTGATTTTGATCGAGGTGTGTCATGGACCAGGACCCTGACCGAGATAGCGAGTCGCTTAATCTCCCCCTCAAACCCTTGATCGAAGGCATCTGCAGAAGCTTCAAGAAATGCTAATTGCTCCTGCAAATGAACTCTAAGATCGTGGTCACTAAGATCCATAAAGTGCCCCTAACACCGGGTTAAGCGGCCGCGCTGAAGCGCGAAGCGCTGATGAAAGCGGTCCGAGTGAGCGACGCGAGGAGCGAACGACTTCAACCCCATGTTAGACGCCGTCCTCGTTCAGCTTGTGTTTTAAAACTCGATCCACAAAAGGTCCTTTGGCATCCGTGTAAGACTCGCGGTCAAACTTGAACCGCTCAGCCAGGCTGAGCTTTAGATCTGCGTATTCTTGAGCAAGAGCAGCATTCAGCCGAAGCGCATCACGAAACATTAACCGCTCCCGCCAGAGAATGCTGCTCTTTGGCACCAGATGTAGATGGTGCGTTCTAAATTCGACAGATGGTTTGCAAAACCAATGCATGATGTCGGGCTTATAGGAAGCGTATAGATAGCCCGCGGAAGCGGCGGCCTTAATTGCTGGCCTGGACCCCTCAAGGCTATGAACTGGTGCCATAATATCGATTACGGGTTTGGCAGGCATACCTGGCACTGCCGTGCTCCCGACGTGCTCAATGTCCCCGGTAAGCCAGGGCAATAAAATATCTGAGAGAAGTTCTTTCTCGGACACAAATAGTGCCGGCCAACTGTCATCGTAGGGGACAACCTCGACTGAGGCCTCCCGGTTCTTCGGTGCTTGGTCGTTAAATTTCGACATTACTAGGCGACTAACGTAATAGTAGGAAGCGACATGGCTTCCTTTGTGTACAAATTACTTATTTTCTTACCGGACTCAATAACATAGAAGGATTTCTTTCGATATATACGGGTTTTGAGTCTTGTTACTCCAGGTGATCCTGGCGTGTTGGCGCTCTACCCTGGCAAAAGGCGGCGGATAGGGCGTACCACTCGGGCAGCAGATTTCCTTCGTTAGAAGACGCCTGAAAAAAGCAGGTCAGGGTGTCAGTTGCCAGTGCGCTGATGGGAACAAAAATCACAGGCACGCTACCGCCCCTGAATGCCTCCAGTCGTTTAATTTGGCTACAATGTGTACAACCAAATACAACGATCATGCCCAATCCGCAGGGCGTGTGACCTCTCCATCGATACCGCGCCTGGAGATGCCGGCAGCAGGGACAGCAGGACGGGCGATACTTCCATGCCGGGCCTTCCTGCAAGGATTACATTAGCGCGTTTTTGTTTCGATGAAAATGGGCTCAAAATTTGTAAAGCTTGCGTGGCCAGGCGGGTCAACAAGATTCCAGAGTCGAGGGCCTGACGCGGGAGCGACGAGAAGGGGACTGGATCAGCGGTCTCCTGGTTTGGTTTTATGGCGAGCCATGATCGTGCTTGCTTGTTGTAGGATAGGGGTATCGCGGGGCAAACAAAAAGGCCCGCTTTTGCAAGCGGGCCTTTCAATTGGTGGAGGCGGCGGGGATCGAACCCGCGTCCGTCAGTTCTAGCCCATTGGCTCTACATGCTTAGTTTCGTCTTTCATTTAACCCTTGGCTTTCCCGACGAACAGGGAGCCAGGGCGAGCTTGTATAAGTTTTAGCTGCTTTCGTCACAAGCGGGACCAGGCAGCGATCCCATGGACATGCGCACCCGGTTTGAGGTCATGGGCACCCTCGCCCCGGGTCAAGCTAAACCCTAAAAACCGGAGTTTTTAGGCAGCTAATGCGTAGTTTTCGTCGTTGGCAACTATATTTAGTAGTTGCAGTAATTGTTTTACGAGAGTTACTACCCTCTCGGCATGCACCTCCGGGTTCGCAACCGGCGTCGAAGCCATGTCGCCCCCAGATTAAGCAATTTCATTATACCCTATATTCGATGGTAATGTGTTCAGGAGGTTCCCCCGGATTGGTTGCAAACAGATATCGCAGAGACAACCCTGCACTGGCTTGACCTGTCGCTGCCTTGAAGATGTCACCAAGCCTGCGCGACGCTAATTGCCGGGGACAGTGACTCTCGGACGGGACCGGAAATCAGAACATGACTATTGACCCGAATATAATCTATCTGTTGCTGGCAGATTTGCTGCTCGTTTCTCACTTTGCCTTCGTTGCTTTTTTGGTGCTCGGGCTGGTGGTGGCAAGCTGGTTTCTGGTTCGGCCGCGATCGTTTGCCCGTTAATCATTATCTCTTTATGCGTTATTTACGATGATCACCGATAATAGCGGTCTAACTGACCAACGGTGGTGAGCGACGACATGACGGAAGGGCGAATAGCGAGACGGAATGTGATCAAAGGTGGACTCGTCATGGCGGCCGGCTTTGCCTTTGGCGGGTGTGCGTTGACATCACCTCTGGCGGGTCGTGGCTCACGTGAACTGATTGGGTTTCGACCGGTCGCCCTCGCGGAGGCGAAGGGCGTTATGCCGGCAATTTCACCGGATTACGAATACCAGATCGTCGTGCCCTGGGGTATGCCGCTTCAGCCGGATGGCCCGGCTTTTTCCTGGCCGCCGGGAGCGGACGACCAGGCGGAGCAAATGGGTATCGGGCACGATGGTATGACCTACTTTCCACTGTCGGAAGACGGCAGGCGAGGACTGCTGGTCGTCAACCACGAGTACGGCCGCAATTCCCATGTGCTGGGGGTGCGCGAGCCGGCGTCGCCGGAACAAGTACGAGCCTCGCAGCATGCCCACGGCGTTTCCATCGTCGAGATCGTCGAGCGCGACGGCCGCTGGGAGCGGCTGGCGAGTCCCTGGGCCCGGCGCATCCATGTCAATACACCGGTCACATTCAGCGGGCCGGTGGCAGGCCATCCACTCATCGCCAATCCCGCCAACAACGACTGGCGCGGCACGTTGAACAACTGTGCGAACGGCGAGACCCCCTGGGGAACCTACCTGACCTGTGAGGAAAACTTCAACCTGTACTTCGGCTCGAAGACACCATTCACCCCGAACGAGGCGCAAACCCGCTACGGGCTGAGGCAAAGCGGCGCCGGTTACGGCTGGCACCTGTTCGACGAGCGCTTCGACCTGAACAACCCCGACTACATCAATGAAGTACACCGTTTCGGCTGGGTCGTCGAGATCGACCCGAAGGCGCCGGACGCCAGCCCGATCAAACGCACGGCGCTGGGTCGATTCAAGCATGAGGGCGCCGCCGTCGTCGAAGGCAAGGATGGACGGGTGACTGCCTACATGGGCGATGACCAGCGATTCGAGTTCATCTACAAATTCGTCTCCGCTGGTCCCTGGCAAGAGATGCGCGCCCGCGGCGTGAGCCCGCTCGACGAAGGCACGCTGTACGTTGCGCGATTCGACGAGGGCGGCACGGGCCAGTGGCTGCCGCTCACCATCGATAATCCGAAGCTCGCTAACCGCTTCGAGGATCAGGCGGAACTGCTGGTCAACGTCCGCCTGGCCGCCTCGATGCTTGGGGCGACCGATATGGACCGACCGGAATGGACGTCAGTGGCGCCGGACGGCCACGTCTATTGCACGCTCACCAACAATGTTCGCCGGCGCGAGCCCAATGCGGCAAATCCGGTCGCGCCCAACCCGCACGGTCACATCATCCGCTGGCGGGATGAAGACGATCATGCCGGCACCCGGTTCTCCTGGGACATTTTCCTCATGGCCGCCGATGTCTACGAGACGGAAGAAAGCTTTGGTAGCCCGGACGGGCTCTGGGCCGACCCGGACGGGCGGGTGTTCATTGCGACCGATGGCGACCAGTACCGCGGCATTAACAACCAGCTCCTGGTGGCCGACACGGCGACCGGTAAACTCTCGCGGCTGCTGACGGGCGTGCCGGGCTGCGAGATTACCGGACTCACCACGACGCCTGACCGCCGTACCCTGTTCGTGAACATCCAGCATCCAGGCGACGGCGACCCAACGATCACGAACTTCCCGGCGGCGAGCGACGGTCACACCGTACCGCGGGATGCGACGCTGGCCATTCACCGCAAGGATGGCGGCATCGTGGGGTCGTAGGCTGTACAGCCAGTAACATGATGTCCTGCATGTCTGAAGCGGGCGAGCTTCTTGATGTAGCAGTGGATCGAGGTGATCGCAAATTGTCGTGGGAACTGCTTCCAGTTAGTGAAAGTACCCGGGTTATCTGTTGAGCTTCATGGCACGTTCCTTTTCGCGCTTCCACTCCTGCTCCTTGATGGCTCGGCGCTTGTCGTGCGTCTGTTTACCCGTTGCCAGGGCAATTTCACATTTGACGTTGATGCCTTTCCAGTACAGAGCAATCGGGATACAGGTCTGGCCTTTTTGTTTGGTAGCGCCGATCAAGCGTGCGATTTCCTTTCTATGCAGTAACAGCTTTCGAGTTCTTTGGGGGTCAGCGACATTGTGGGTAGAAGCCGTATTCAGGGGCGTGATGTTACAACCCAACAGGAAAGCTTCACCGTCTTTCAGCAGCACATAGGTGTCCGTGAGCTGGGCCTTGCCCGCTCTGAGTGACTTGACCTCCCAACCCTGCAGTGCGATCCCTGCCTCGAAGCGTTCGTGCAGGTGATACTCGAACTTCGCCTTCTTGTTAAGGGCGATGGTGTTGGAAGGCGGCTTGGGCTTCTTTTTCGTCATGGGGGCGCCATTATAGGCGTGGTCAAGCGAATGTACAGATCCGTGGTGGCGAGTTTCAGTTGAGGGAATTCGGTAAATCTCGGACAATGCATGCCATTGGTTTAACAATAACAAGGAAATTCGATGGCAGTTGCAACTGAGTCGATGCATGGCATGTGGTCGTCGCGGCTGATGTTTATCCTGGCAGCATCAGGTTCCGCAGTCGGTCTGGGCAATATCTGGCGATTTCCCTATGTGGCGGGGGAGAATGGCGGCGGTGCCTTTGTACTGGTTTATCTGGGTTGTATCGCGCTGATTGGCCTGCCGATTATGATGTCGGAAATCCTTCTGGGACGTGCCGGTCGGCAGAGTCCGATCAATAGCATGATCGAGCTGACGGCCCGGTCGAAGGCTCATCCGGCGTGGCAAAGCGTCGGCTGGCTGGGTGCGGCCTCGGGTTTTGTCATTCTGTCTTTTTACGGCGTGATTGCCGGCTGGGCCATGTATTACGTGATTACGACGGCCGCGGGCACATTCACAGGCGCTGACGCCGCCCTCGCCACCAGTACCTTCGACGGCTTTACGGGCAGTGCTGTACAGGTCGTATTCTGGCAGACCCTTTTTATGATGCTGACCACATTCATTGTAGCCCGGGGCGTGGGAGAAGGCCTGGAGACGACGGTCAAGTATCTGATGCCCATGTTGTTTATCTTGCTGATTGTCTTAATGGCGTACGCGGCAATTACCACCGGTCACTTTCTGCAAGCGGTCGATTTCCTGTTCTCATTCAATGTGGAGAAACTGTCCTGGAATGGTGTGCTGATGGCCGTGGGACAGGCATTTTTTACCTTGTCACTGGGAATGGGTGCCATCATGGCGTACGGGTCTTATATGCCCAGGGACGCTTCCATTCCGGGTACAGCAACGACCATTGCCTTGCTGGATACTTCGGTCGCCTTGATGTCCGGACTGGTTATCTTTCCGCTGGTATTCGCCAACGGTCTTGAGGTTTCGCAAGGTCCCGGCCTTATGTTTGTCACCCTGCCCCTGGCATTCGGACAAATGGCCGGCGGTCAGGTCTTCGGGACCATCTTTTTCGTACTCGTCACGTTTGCGGCCATTACCTCATCTATTTCGTTGGTAGAGCCGGCAGTCGCATGGCTTGTGGAGCGGGCCAACCTTAACCGCATCGCGGCAGCTGTCAGCGTCGGTGGCCTGGCGTGGTTGATAGGGTTGGGCAGTGCACTGTCTTTCAACCTGTGGGATGAAGTAACATTGTTGGGTGATCTCACTATCTTTTCCACGATGGATTTCGTTGCCAACAACATCATGTTGCCTCTGGGTGGCATGTTGATAGCGCTATTTGCAGGTTGGTTTATCGATCAGCAGATTTCCCGTCAAGAGCTGAGTCATCTGGGCGCCACCGCATTCGGCATCTGGCGATTTCTGGCGAGGTTTATTGCGCCTGCCGCGGTATTCGTCGTGTTTATCATGACGTTTGTCTAACTCCGGGCTGGCCGCGTTATGACCCGAATTGAACGTACAGCACTTGTTCCCTGGTCACCGGTACAGATGTTCGACGTGGTCGATGATGTTGAATCGTATCCTGAATTCCTTCCCTGGTGCGCCTCCGCGGAACTGTTGTCTCGAACGGAAACAGAGATCATCGGCCGCCTGAAAGTCAGCAAAGGACAAATCAGTCAGTCCTTGACCACACGGAATCGTCTGGACAGGCCCCATAGCATGACAATTGATCTGGTCGATGGCCCGTTTAAATCCCTGAGCGGACAGTGGACTTTTGTAGCGCTTGGAGACGAGGGTTGCAAGGTGCAATTGGATATGGATTTTGAATTCGATAATCGATTAGTCAGCTTTACGTTTGGCAAATTGTTCGGGTCTGCCGCAGATCGATTGGTGGACGCGTTTTGTAACAGAGCGAGTGAGCTTTATGGGTCAGATCACCGTTGAGGTTGCTTACGGCAATCGGGACAGGCAGGAGCTGATTGAAATTAGCGTGCCCAGGGGAACGACGCTGATTGAAGCTGTGGAAGCCTCAGGCGTCATGCGCCTGTTTCCGGAAATCGATCTCCAAAACGTCAAATTGGGTGTGTTCGGACGAATTGAAAGCAAGGACAAAGTGCTGGAAGCTCATGATCGCGTCGAGATATATCGACCGCTGCGCCTGAACCCCAAAGAGGCAAGGCGTCGACGAGCTATCGGTTCGTAACCTCTATCGGTTCGTGCACCTTTTTCTCTGATGTGGGCAGATAATCTCCCTCGAAATGACTCAGGCGACCATCCGAAAAATGCATGACAAGTTGTTTCTGGATACGCTTGCCACCACCGATTTTGAGTGAATACACATAATTCCAGCGATCCTGATTCAGCTGGTCATCCAGCATTGGATTTCCCAGCACGAACCTGACTTGACTTTTTGTCATACCCGGTCTGAGTTTGTCGATCATTGTCTGACTGATTACGTTTCCCTGTTGTATGTTGATCCGGTGTACGCCGGGAAAAGGGATCGATGAACAGGCGGATAAAATCAGGGAAATCGCTAGAATAGTGCTGGCTCTCATTAATAGTCTTCAACTTTTATAGTCAATGGGTCTCTTCCATTCATTGTAGAAAATCAGGATACTGGAGGACAGTCTAACTTTCCTGAAACGGTTTAACCATGGTTGCAGAATCAAAGGAATTAAAACAAGCCGGTCTCAAGATTACGCTGCCGCGTCTCAAGATTCTTCAGGTCCTCGAAAGTTCGGCGGACCACCACCTGAGCGCGGAGGATGTCTACAAACACCTGCTGAACAACGGTGAGGAAATCGGGCTGGCCACGGTCTATCGGGTTTTGACACAGTTCGAAACCGCGGGACTTGTGATCCGGCATCACTTTGAGGGCGACCATTCCGTGTTCGAAATTGCCCCGGAGGATCACCATGATCACCTGGTGTGCGTCAAATGTGGTCGTGTGGAAGAGTTTATGGACGATGAAATCGAGCGTCGTCAGAAACTGATTGCCAGCGAAAAGGGATTCGAGCTCACGGATCACAACCTCAATATGTATGGTCTATGCCCCGATTGCAGGGAGCACGCGGGCAAACAATAATTAGCCATACTGGGCCTTTCTGAACATTTTCCGGGCATGGGCCATCGATTCTTCTGTGATCTCCACGCCTCCCAGCATGCGCGCGATTTCGGCAACTTTCTCCGTGTCTGAAAGCGGCGTTATGGAGGTTGCGGCGCCTGATTCGTCCGCGGATTTGGTGACCCGATAGTGGCAGTGTCCCTGGGCAGCAACCTGGGGCAGGTGGGTCACACAAAGGATTTGCGCTTTGTTGCCCAGCTGGCGGAGCAAATGGCCAATGACCTCGGCCACGCCGCCGCCGATACCGACATCGACCTCGTCGAACACAAGGGTTGGGACCTTGGTGATGTCGGCGGTTACCACCTGGATGGCGAGGCTGATCCGCGACAACTCGCCGCCCGAGGCGATTTTGCCCAGTGGACGTGGCTCTTGTCCCGGATTGGTGCTGACCAGGAATTCGACGCTTTCCGAGCCCTGGGGGGCCGGGCCGGGATCGTCGTTTGGGGCCAGTTTAACTGCAAGCGTTGCCCCGGCCATGCCAAGGTCTTTCAATTGTTCCGATACTTTTTTGCCAAGCAGGTCAGCGGTCTTGCGCCTCGCATTGCCGAGTTTGTCTGCCGCATCGTGCCAGGCGGCATTCAATTTCTCGGTCTTTTCGGTCAACGACTCAATGTCCGTATCGATATTTTCCAGAGACCCCAGCTCTTCGTTGATTCGTTTCTCCAGGTCGGGAATCTCTCCCGGATCAACTCGATGTTTCCGCGCGATTTCGTAAATATCGCTCAACCTGGTTTCCACTTCCTGTAATCTGCCGGGATCGACTTCGAATTCGTCCTTGAACCGATCCAGGTCGTGGATGGCTTCCTGGATTTGTATTCTGCTCGATTCTAACAGCTCGGTTACGCTGCGAATCGCGTCATCATCGACGTTGTTCAATAACTGGATAGCCGAGGAAATGTATTGAAGGGCATTACCATCATCATCCTGTTGGCATAACTGGATCGCCTGGTAGCAATTGTTCAGGACAGATTCGGCATTCGCCAGACGTTTGTGCTCTTTCTCCAGTTGTTCGTGTTCGCCTGGCGAGATGGCCAATTCCTTGAGTTCCGTGGCCTGGTAGTTAAGGAGCTGTAAACGGGATGACTGTTCCTCGCTGTTGGCAATGAGGGTACTGAGTTGTTCACTGGCTGCCTTGTGTTGGTAGTAGAGGTCCTGCACCTCTTGAGTCAAGGTGACATGATCACCGAATTCGTCGAGCAACTTGCGTTGGGTGTCTCGTTTCAACAAAGATTGATGTTCATGCTGGGAATGTATGTCGATCAGCATGTCACCCAATGCCTTCATGTCCGCCACTGTCGCGGGCGTGCCGTTAATAAAGCCACGCGAGCGTCCGTGCCGGCCGATCAGGCGGCGCAAGATGCACTCATGACTATCGACACCCGCTAATTCGCGTTCCGTAAGCCAGGCATTGGCGTCCAGGTTGTTTCCAATATCGAAACTTGCGCTGATTTCGGCCCGGGTTGCGCCGTCGGCGATCAAGGTCGTATCGGCACGGTCACCAAGCGCCAGCGCCAGGGCGTTGAGGATAATTGACTTGCCGGTGCCTGTTTCTCCGGAGATGACGCTCATGCCGCCGTGAAACTCGAGTTCCAGGGCGTCTACGAGGGTAAAGTCTTTGACGATGAGTTGCGTCAGCATGGCGTTCGACATTATCGTGACAAACGAAGTCTCAATTAAACTGCAGTCGGGCCCTGATCTGCAACGTATTAGCCCCAATGTGATAAAAGGTTCGTCCGAAATGATGAATTGAGTAAAAATTTTACCTTGGGTAACATTGAGCTTTGATCGGTACCGTCTGGGCTGATCACCTGTGGTACAACAGGGAAACGAAATGGACAAGCATTATCAGATAAGTGAAAAAGCCCAATATTTGCTCAAGAACCTTGTGGAGTGCTATATCCGCGAGGGTCAGCCTGTGGGCTCGAAATTGCTTGCCGAGCGCTCCGAGATTTCGGTCAGTCCGGCCACGGTCAGAAATATTATGGCTGATCTGGAAGAAAAAGGGTTTGTCAGATCTCCGCACACATCCGCAGGCAGAATTCCCACTGTGCTGGGATACCGGTTTTTCGTCGATACCCTGATTACGCTCGAGCCGCTGGGCAGTAGCGATCTGCAAAGTCTTTCCCGCCAATTGGACCCGGATATGTCGTCCCAGGAATTGGTGGAACTGGCCTCGGGAATGCTGTCGGAGATCACCAGTATGGCAGGCATTGTGACGATCCCACGCAGAGATCAGGTTGTCTTGCGGCACGTCGAATTCTTGCCGTTGAACGATAATCGAGTGCTGGTTATCCTGGTGTTGGACGATCATGAAGTGCAGAACCGGGTCATTTATACCCGAGAGCCCTATACTGAGCCCCAGCTAAAGGAAGCGTCGAACTTCATCAACCAATCATTTACGGGGCAAACCCTGCCACGCATCCGTCAAGAGTTGATTGCTTCGATGCAAAAGGATCGGCGCAACATGAACAGTTTGATGCAGACCACGCTGGAAGTGGCGGGACAAGCCTTCGAGTCGGAGCAGGAAGGGGACTATGTGCTGGCAGGGCAGGAAAACCTGTTTGAACTGGCAGAACATCAGGCGCTGGAAGATATCCGAAATTTGTTTAAAGCTATTGCCTTGAAGGGCGATATATTGCATTTGCTGGATAACTGCATGAATACGGACGGTGTCCAGCTTTTCATCGGCCAGGAGTCGGGCTACGAAGTGCTTGATGAGTGTAGCCTGGTCACTTCCCCCTATCGAATGGATGGCAAGTTCGTCGGCGCCCTGGGCGTTATCGGGCCTACGCGTATGGCCTATGATCGTGTCATTCCCATGGTCGATGCCACCGCGCGAGTTCTCAGCGCGGCCCTGGACGCATCCCGCCGCTAACCCTGTGCTTCTCGATCATGCTTGCTCGCAGCTCGAAGCTCGAAGCTCGTAGCTCGTAGCTCGTAGCTGCCCTTACCCTTGAATGCCAGTTTCAGGTCCCCATATACAGTCGGAGCGCATGCATCTGAAATCATTATGGAAATGTTGGAGTGGAAGTGAATGTCATCTGAGAAGTCGAACGATACCCGGGCGCAAGCGGATGCCGAGGGGCAGCAACAACAGGGGACCGAGGCCGAAGGACATGATAAATCGGTGGACATAAACACGGAAGAGGACGGCCGTGAGACACCGGCTTCCGAGCAAGGCGAGGATCTGCAAGGGCAGCTCGACAAGTCCCGTGAAGAAGCGGAACGATACAAGGATATGGCACTGCGCGCCGAGGCGGAGATGCAGAATATTCAGCGCCGTGCCGAGCGGGATGTGGCCAATGCTCACAAATATGGCCTGGAAAAATTTGTTCAGAACCTGCTGCCGGTTGTCGATAGTCTGGAGAAGGCCATTGAGGCTGCCGAGCAATCAGACAGCCAGGCAGAACAGGATGCCGCAATTCTGGAAGGCGTTCGACTCTGCCACAAGCTGTTTCTGGATGTGCTGGAGAAGCACAATGCCGAGGTGGTGGATCCTGAAGGCGAACCCTTCGATCCTAATGAACATGAAGCCATGTCCATGGTTGAAAATGCGGAAATGGATCCAAACTCCGTCGTTTCGGTGATCCAGAAGGGATACAAGATTAACGGTCGGTTGATAAGACCAGCGATGGTGATGGTATCCAAAGCGCCGGCGGTCAAGGAATCCGGAGACGAATAGGCGACGGGCCCCTTGAAATTTGCAGCTTGGGGCCAATATAAGGAAACAGGATTGTCGCGAGACGCGAAACAGAGGTAAATCAACAAACCTGTGAATCGGTAAGAACCCGCAGACAGGTAGACGAACTGGAGAGGTAAGGATGGGCAAAATTATAGGCATAGATCTGGGGACGACCAATTCCTGTGTTGCGGTAATGGAAGGTCAGACTCCAAAGATTATAGAGAACGCAGAAGGTGAACGAACCACGCCGTCAGTGGTTGCGTATACCGATGATGGAGAGACGCTTGTTGGTCAGGCGGCCAAACGCCAGTCAGTGACCAATCCGCACAACACATTGTTCGCCATTAAACGTTTGGTGGGCCGCCAGTTTGACGACGATGTTGTTCAGCGCGACATCAAAATGGTGCCCTACAAAATTGTGAAAGCAGAGAATGGCGACGCCTGGGTCGAAGTGAAGGACAAAAAGATGGCCCCACCGCAGGTGTCTGCCCAGATTCTGGGCAAGATGAAAAAGACGGCCGAGGACTACCTTGGTGAGGAAGTCACAGAGGCAGTAATCACGGTACCCGCCTATTTCAATGATTCCCAGCGACAAGCGACCAAGGATGCGGGACGAATTGCGGGGCTTGAAGTCAAGCGGATCATCAATGAGCCTACGGCTGCCGCGCTGGCCTATGGTATGGATAAGTATAAGGGTGATACGACCATCGCGGTATTCGACCTTGGTGGTGGCACATTCGATATCTCCATTATCGAGATCGCCGATGTTGATGGCGAAAAACAATTTGAGGTGTTATCTACCAATGGCGATACTTTCCTGGGCGGCGAAGATTTTGACCTGAAATTGATCGATTATCTGGCCGAAGAGTTCAAGAAAGAACATGGCATGGATCTGCATAATGATCCGCTGGCGTTACAACGACTGAAAGAAGCCGCTGAAAAAGCCAAGATCGAACTGTCGAGTGCCAGCCAAACGGAAGTGAACTTGCCCTATATTACGGCCGATTCGGCGGGACCGAAACACCTTGTGACCAAGGTGACACGAGCAAAACTCGAGTCATTGGTCGAAGAGCTGGTGGATCGGACCATGGGTCCGGTCAGAACGGCAATCAAGGATGCCGGTGTCAGTGAATCCGACATCAAGGATGTGATTCTTGTTGGTGGTCAGACACGGATGCCTCTGGTACAGCAGAAGGTCAAGGCGATCTTTGGCAAGGAGCCGCGCAAGGATATCAATCCCGATGAAGCAGTGGCATTGGGCGCTGCCCATCAGGCAGGTGTCATGTCCGGTGACGTTAAGGACGTATTGCTCCTCGACGTGACGCCGCTGACTCTTGGCATTGAAACCATGGGCGGTGTTATGACACCGCTGATCGAGAAGAACACGACCATTCCGACGAAGAAGACGCAAATCTTCTCGACAGCGGAAGATAACCAGCCCGCCGTGACCATTCATGTGCTGCAGGGTGAACGCAAGCAGGCGGCGGAGAACAAGTCACTCGGCAGGTTTGACCTGGCCGATATTCCGCCGGCACCTCGCGGCACGCCACAGATTGAGGTCGCATTTGATCTCGATGCCAACGGCATATTGAACGTATCAGCCAAGGACAAGGCCACCGGCAAAGAGCAGTCCATTGAGATCAAGGCATCGAGCGGTCTCACAGAGGACGAAGTCGATCAAATGGTCAAGGACGCAGAGTCTCATGCAGACGACGACCGCCGGTTCGAGGAACTCGTCACTGCCCGTAATCAGGCAGACGGTTTGATCCACACTACCAAGAAAACGCTGGAAGAAGCCGGTGACAAGGTCTCTGAGGATGAGAAGTCGAAGATACAAGCTGCGATCGATGAAGTTGAAGCAGCTATCAGGACCGACGACAAGGCCGACATAGAAGCGAAGACCCAAAAGCTCACTGAAGCATCTTCGGACCTGGCCCAGCGGTTGTATGCCGAGCAGGCAGAGGCGCAGCAGGGTCAGGAAGGTGGAGATACCGGTAGCGGTCAGGATGACGCAGTGGACGCGGAATTCGAGGAAGTCAACGATGAG
>JBBDSF010000175.1:15217-16532 GCA_040905125.1 Pseudomonadales bacterium
CGGTAGCGGTCAGGATGACGCAGTGGACGCGGAATTCGAGGAAGTCAACGATGAGGACAAGAAGTGATTTATCCTGTCGGCGGATAAATTACGTGCGATTGAAAGCGAGACACGACACAACGCGGGTGATCCCGCGTTGTGTTTTTCTGTGTTTGACAGATGAACTCAACAGTTTCATAAAACAACTATAATGCCGAAGCACGGCATAACAGGCTTAAGAAGGCATGGCAAAAAAAGACTATTATGATGTGTTGGGTGTATCCCGGGATGCGTCCACCCAGGAGATCAAAAAGGCCTATCGCCGGATGGCAATGAAGTATCACCCGGATCGAAATCCCGGTGATAAGGAGTCCGAGACCCGGTTCAAGGAAGCGAGCGAAGCCGTGGAAGTTCTCTCTGATGAACAGAAACGTCAGGCGTACGATCAATTTGGTCATGGTGCCTTCGAAAGTGGCGGTGGCCAGGGCTTTGGTGGTTTTGGGGGCGGCAACTTCAGTGACATATTCGAAGATGTCTTTGGTGATATTTTCAGTGGTAGTCGCGGTCGAAGCCGGGTACAACGTGGCGCCGATTTAAGATATGTCCTTGACCTGGACCTGGAAGAGGCGGTTCGCGGTACCAATCCCGAGATAGAGATTCCCACGCTCGTGGAGTGCGAGGAATGCGAAGGTTCCGGCGCAAAGAAAGGGACTCGGCCAATAGACTGTGTTCAGTGTGGGGGGCTTGGCCAGACCACGGCGAGGCAAGGATTCTTTTCGATTCAACAAACCTGTTCCCGTTGCCAGGGCACTGGCAAGGTTATTTCTGACCCGTGTAATAGATGTCGCGGCCAGGGGCGCGTACGCGATAGCAAGACACTTTCGGTCAAGGTGCCGCCTGGCGTGGACACCGGCGACAGAATTCGACTGGGCGGCCAGGGTGAAGCTGGCGTCAATGGAGGGCCGCCGGGTGATTTGTATGTCGAGATCAATATTCGCAAGCATCGGATTTTTACTCGGGAAGGTGAAAATCTGTTTTGCGAAGTGCCGATCAGTTTCGTGGATGCCGCCCTCGGGGGAGAACTCGAAGTACCTACTCTTGATGGTCGGGTCACATTGAAAATACCGGCCGGTACTCAGAGTGGTAAAACGTTCCGGTTACGTGGCAAGGGCATCAATGTCTCGGAAGTCCGGGGTGGCGGTACGGGTGACCTTTTCTGTCGTGCTCAGGTGGAAACGCCTGTCAATTTGAGTAAACGGCAAAAAGAGTTGCTGCGCGAGTTTGAAGACGAGTCCAGCGCCAAACAGTCTCCCAAGCGGACATCCTGGTTCGAAGG
>JBBDSF010000175.1:16632-21257 GCA_040905125.1 Pseudomonadales bacterium
TGGTTAAATTAGAATAGCGCGCCAGTATGACACCTTGGCAGAATCAAAATTAAGAGCGAGATGGGAGCAATTCCATCTCGCTTTTTTTCGATTTGTAAGTCCCTTTTTTAACGTCCAGGAGGCCGATTCTTGAAAGGTAAAGCAGTGCTTGCGCTCGAGAATGGCATGTTGTTCCATGGGGTTGCCATCGGCGCACACGCCCGCACCACCGGTGAGGTTGTATTCAATACGGCCATGACCGGCTATCAGGAAATCCTGACTGACCCCTCCTATGCGCGACAGATGGTTACGTTGACCCATCCACACATCGGTAACACCGGTGTCAATTCGGAGGACGAAGAGTCGGATCGAGTGTGGGCCAGCGGACTGATTATTCGCGACTTACCGCTTACGTTCAGCAACTGGCGCGGTGAACGGAGTCTGCAGGATTATCTTGTGGAAAAGAACGTTGTCGGGATTGCAGAAATCGATACGCGCAAGTTGACCCGTATATTGCGGGAGGAAGGGTCGCAGCGGGGCTGTGTTATCGCGGGTGAAAATCTTACCGAGGCTGATGTTGCCAGCGCCCTGAGCGATGCCCGGGACTGCCCGGGATTGAAGGGAATGGATTTGGCACGCGAGGTGAGCGTATCGCAACCTTATGAATGGGTTGAAGGGACCTGGCAGTGGCGCACTGCCGGCTTCAGGGTTGTCGATGAATTCAAGTATCACGTCGTCGCATGGGACTACGGCGTTAAACGTAACATTCTGAGAATGTTGGCTGATCGCGGTTGCCGCTTAACGGTTGTACCGGCACAAACGCCGGCCAGTGAAGTTCTGGCAATGAACCCGGATGGTATCCTGCTTTCCAATGGCCCCGGCGACCCTGACCCCTGCGACTATGCTATCGAGGCGATCAAGGAAGTTCTGAGAACCGGTACGCCCTTGTTCGGTATATGTCTCGGATTGCAGCTGCTCGGTTTAGCCGCCGGTATGAAGAGCATCAAGATGAAGCACGGGCACCACGGCGCAAATCACCCGGTTAAAAACCTGGAAGACGGCACCGTTTTGATTACCAGTCAGAATCATGGTTTTTGCATCGATGATGTAACTCTGCCGGACAATGTGGCAATTACGCACAGATCTTTATTCGATGACTCTATTCAGGGTATTCGTCTTAAGGATAAACCGGCCTACGGTTTCCAGGGTCACCCGGAAGCGAGCCCGGGCCCGCACGATGCCGCGCCATTGTTCGATCACTTTATTCGCCTGCTCAAGGCGCATGTTACTGAAGAGAAGAAGTAATCCTTGCCAAAAAGAACTGACATAGAAAGTATTCTGATTATAGGCGCGGGTCCGATCGTAATCGGTCAGGCGTGTGAATTTGATTATTCCGGTGCGCAGGCATGCAAGGCATTGCAAGAGGAAGGTTACCGGGTCATTTTGGTCAATTCGAACCCCGCCACCATCATGACTGATCCGGCAATGGCTTCGTCTACTTATATCGAGCCTATTTCCTGGGAGATCGTAGCCGGTATTATCCAAAAGGAACGACCGGATGCGCTGTTGCCTACCATGGGTGGGCAAACTGCCCTTAACTGTGCGCTGGATCTCGCACGGGAAGGCGTTCTGGACAAATATAGCGTTGAACTGATTGGCGCCAGTAAAGAGGCGATCGACAAAGCGGAAGACCGGCATCTGTTCGATGGCGCAATCAAGTCTATTGGTCTGGAAACCCCACGGTCTGCCATGGCGCACTCATTGGAGGAGGCGAAGCAGGTACAGAGCTGGCTGGGATTTCCTTGTGTTATTCGGCCTTCCTTTACGCTGGGAGGCTCCGGCGGCGGTGTCGCGTACAACCAGGAAGAGTTCGTCGAGATTTGTACCCGCGGGCTGGATCTTTCACCGACCAATGAACTGCTCATCGATGAGTCATTGCTGGGCTGGAAAGAATTTGAAATGGAGGTTGTGCGGGACAAGAATGATAACTGCATCGTCGTGTGTTCCATTGAAAACCTGGACCCCATGGGTGTCCATACGGGTGACTCTATTACGGTTGCGCCTGCGCAGACGTTGACGGACAAGGAATACCAGGTCATGCGAACGGCGGCCATCGATATCCTCCGGGTTATCGGTGTCGAGACCGGTGGATCAAATGTCCAGTTTGCCGTAGAACCTGACACAGGCCGGCTGGTAGTTATCGAGATGAATCCTCGGGTGTCACGATCTTCCGCGCTTGCTTCGAAGGCGACTGGATTTCCTATTGCCAAGGTTGCCACCAAGTTGGCAGTCGGATATACGCTGGATGAATTGTCTAACGAAATTACAGGGGGTGTTACACCGGCTTCATTTGAGCCTTCTCTGGATTATATCGTTACCAAGATCCCGCGATTCACTTTCGAGAAATTCCCTCAGGCGGAAAATTTCCTCACGACTCAAATGAAGTCGGTAGGGGAGGTCATGGCTATCGGGCGTACGATGCAGGAGTCTTTACAGAAAGCGCTGCGTGGACTGGAAGTGGGCATTGATGGCTTTACGCCAATCCTGGACCAAACGAAAAAGAGCTGGGAGTCCAGGCTTCACAAGGAATTACGGGTCCCCGGCAGCGACCGAATACGGTATCTGGCCGACGCGATGCGCGTCGGCATGAGCGTTACCGACATTCAGGAGCTTACCTCTATCGATCCCTGGTTCCTGGTGCAGATTGAGGACATCATCAAGTGGGAGCAGAAAGTCAGTGAGTTGGCCCTTAGTGATCTTGACCGGGACCTGCTCTTCAAATTGAAGCAAAAAGGATTTTCAGATTCGCGCCTTGCTGTATTGCTTGGTGTAGCAGAGCCGGAAGTTCGTGGTCGACGTCTCTCGCTGGATGTTTCCCCCGTCTACCGCCGCGTGGACACTTGTGCGGCTGAGTTCGAGTCTTCTACCGCTTATATGTACTCAACTTATGAGGACGAGTGCGAGGCCCGGCCAACTACTAACAAAAAAATTATGGTGCTCGGCGGTGGTCCCAATCGTATCGGGCAGGGAATCGAGTTCGACTATTGTTGCGTTCATGCCGCGATGGCCATGCGCGAGGACGGCTATGAAACCATCATGGTTAACTGTAATCCGGAGACGGTTTCTACCGATTATGATACCTCCGACCGGCTCTATTTTGAACCGCTGACGTTTGAAGATGTCCTGTCTATTGTGGAGGTAGAAAAGCCGGTTGGTGTCATCGTTCAGTTTGGTGGGCAGACACCGCTTAAGCTTGCCAGAGATCTTGAAGCGGCGGGCGTACCCATTATTGGCACGACACCCGATGCCATTGATCGTGCCGAAGACCGGCAGCGTTTTCAGCAGATGATCGATAAGCTCGGATTGATGCAGCCGCCAAACACAACAGCACGGGATATCGAAGAGGGATTAAGAGTCGCGCGGGATACGGGTTTCCCTCTTATTGTCAGGCCATCCTATGTGTTGGGTGGTCGAGCGATGGAAATCATCTACGACGAGGAAGAGCTCGAACAGTATTTGCGAGAAGCCGTCGAAGTGTCGCACGAGTGTCCGGTCCTGCTGGACCGTTTTTTGGATCAGGCCATAGAAGTAGATGTAGACGCGGTTTGCGATGGAACGGATGTGGTTATCGGCGGTGTCATGGAACACATAGAACAGGCGGGTGTACATTCAGGAGACTCTGCATGTTCCCTGCCACCTTATTCGCTCGGTGATGATCATTTGGCCAATATGCGCGAGCAGGTCAAGGCCATGGCGAAAGAATTGGGTGTTGTGGGTTTGATGAACGTGCAATTTGCAGTTCAAAACGACGATATCTACATTTTGGAGGTGAATCCCAGGGCATCGAGAACTGTCCCGTTCGTGTCCAAGTGTATCGGGGTATCACTCGCCAAAGTTGCGGCCAGATGCATGGCCGGCACGACTCTGGAGGCGCAGGGATTCACGCGGGAGATCATCCCCGATCACTTTAGCGTCAAGGAAGCTGTATTCCCGTTCGCCAAATTTCCGGGAGTCGATCCAATACTGGGTCCGGAAATGAAGTCTACAGGCGAAGTTATGGGCGCAGGTGACAGTTTCAGTGAAGCCTATGGTAAAGCCCAGAAGGCTGCCGGCGGGGCCATCCCGGATACGGGCAAGGCGTTTTTAAGTGTCAGAGATGTCGACAAGGAAGCTGTGACAGGTGTGGCGCGTGACCTGCTTGAATTGGGATTTACCGTAGTAGCCACGCGGGGTACGGCGCGGGCCATAGTGGCTGCGGGCATGGAAGTCGACACCATTAATAAGGTGGGTGAGGGCAGCCCGCACATTGTCGACCTGTTGAAAAATGATGAAGTCGACTTTATCGTTAATACGACGGAAGGCAAACAGGCGATTGCGGATTCCTTTACAATCAGGCGGACCGCATTACAACGAAAGGTGTTTTATACAACGACAATGGCAGGCGCCAGGGCCTGTATCGCCGCACTGAGGCATGGGGATGACGTATCCGTTCATCGTTTGCAGGACCTTCATAAGCGGAGGTTAATTCGGGAATGAACTGAACTTTCCTGATGTAGTCAGAGACCACTTAACTATTCCAATCCACGTTTATTTTTCGTTTACCAGGTGATTTCATGGACAAGATTCCTATGACCGCGGATGGTGCC
>JBBDSF010000176.1:0-3465 GCA_040905125.1 Pseudomonadales bacterium
ACATCTTAACGCCGGGATAAAGTTTCACTAATCAAGGTTCAACGGGTGACACTGGGCATCGGACTTTTGCTGAATCAGTTCCTCGCAAAATGCCTCTGCCTCCCTTGCGTTTGCAAATGGACCCGTCTGAACCTTGTAAAGCGATTGCTTCCCGGAAGTTTTGATTCGTGGATTGAGTCCGGTAAACAATTCGCCGGTTTCCAATTGCAGCCATTCCCACAGCCGATTCGCCCCCTCTCGAGTTGCCATGGCACCCAGTTGCACATGGTACTTCGTATCTGCTGCAGGTGAGGTAGCGCTGCCGTAACGAACATCATCAGGCAGGTGAAAATTCCAGGCTCTTGACCAGATCGATGGACTGTCCGGGCGTTTCTCACCGGATAGTGCGTAGTCCTGATTGAGTTCCCGTAGTTTCGATCTTGCGCGCTCAAAGCCACCGTCCGCGGCCTTTTTCAGCCAATGGATAGCGGCCTGCTGGTTTTGTTTCGTGCCGTTGCCTTCGAGGTACATAAGGGCGAGATTGTATTGTGCCGGGGTATAGCCGGCTTGCGCAGCTTTTTCATACCACAGGAAAGACGTCTGCAGGTCTTTGTCCACCGCTTCACCGAATTTATACATGAGTGCCAGTGCCGTCTGGGCCCGTTCATTACCTGCTTCTGCCAGTTCTTTGAATTCAGCATATGCCCTGGGGAAGTCATGACTACGGTAGGCTTCCACGCCGGACTGGAAATCAGCCGGGAGCGATGATGCGGGAACCAGCAGCAAAACCAACATGATCACTCTTATCATGATGGCGGTCCCGCTCGATGACTAATAATTGCGGAATCTGAATGTCCGGCGTCGGTGGTTGCGTCACGCACTGCTTTGCGTCGGAGTTTTGGATAAGGGTCTCCGTCTGCTACGTTGTTTGGCCTGCAATGAACAGCTGATATTGGTGTCATGGCGACAAAGTGATCTGTAGTCGGACAACGTCAAAAAGACATATAATGATCTTTCAGACTCATTCAGGAGTCAAACGTGAAGTCAGAATCGAACCTGCGGAAACCGCGAGATTATGAAGATCTGGACCTGCTCGAAAGGGTGGCGACCAGGGACAAAATGGCTTTCGAGAAGCTATATGCCCGATATTTTCCGCATCTGACACGATATTTGACGCGCGTTGTTCGCCGGCCGGAATTGGTGGAAGAAGTCGTCAACGACACGATGTTTGTCGTCTGGGAAAAGGCGGGAGAATTTCAGAAGCGCTCGAAGGTCTCAACCTGGATAACCGGTATTGCCTACCTCAAAGGCATTAAAGCCCTGGACCGGCTGAGGACAATGCCGGAACAACAGGCCGAAAAGCTGTCGGAAGTCGAGGACATTGAGGAAACGCAGAATCTGATCAGCAAGCTGGGACTGGATAATTGGTTGACCAGTGGCCTGGACAGAATCTCAGCGGAACAGCGCTCTGTGATCGAGTTGACCTATTTCTCGGGTTTTTCCTACCAGGAGATTGCCGAGGCTATGAATTGCCCGGTGAATACTGTAAAGACCAGAATGTTTCACGCCCGACGACGATTGGCAAAACTATTACCGCTTTTAGAGGAACAAACTATTGCGGATAGTGAAAGCGACGCGAAATTGATCGAATGACCGGACTTTCAGTACCAGGTAACCAGGAACCATCTATATGGGGATAGGCAGGATACACAGACAGGTGCACGAGATACTGCCCTGGTTCGTGAACAATTCGCTTGAGGGCAGGCAGAAGGCTCGGGTGGTCCGCCACCTTCAACAGTGCCAGGAATGCCGACAGGAAAGAGACAGGCTGCAGCATCAGCAGTATGAGATCGCAGGTCATGCCGAAGATCTGCCCGATTATCGTTTCTCATACGGAAAGCTGATCGCGAGAATAGAGGCGGCCGAGGAAAATCGGGAGCACACCGAAACAATTCCTCCGGCAATGAGCAGGCGTACATGGATATCCGTCGCGGGTGCTGCTGCCGTGTTGATCCTGGGCGTGTACATTGTAGGCTCCATGCCGCAGCTGACCGAACCGGTCGAGCCTGCAGATTTTCTAACCCTGACATTGCCCGTTGAAGATCATGCGGGTAGCAAGCATCGGGTGGCATTGACGTTTGGAGACGGGGTGAGTGCAAGGGTAGTGCGGGAAGCCCTTATTGAGGCGCGCTCCAGACTGGTTGATGGACCGGATGAAACCGGTGCGTACATACTGGATGTGATGGTCCCGGAAAACGTGAGCGAGGATACATTTATCGAGTCGCTACAGAAAATCGATGGCATCGCCAAAGTTGCATTTTTGAAGGATGCAGGCTCTGAGGACAAAGCACTCGAGGATAAGTATGATGAAGACTCTAACAGTACTCGTTAGCGTTTTCCTTCTCGTCAGTTGCGCTAATCTACAGGTGGCGAATACCCATGAGGATCGTCTTGCCCGACAATTGGTGTTTACTATCCCCGATGGTGATCATGCAGTGCCAGGAGCCTTTTCCGGCGGGACAGCGGAGAAAGATTCCGACTCTCTGGTACAAAAAATTCTCCAATTACATGGACTTAAGAAGATTGCACAGTGGTCGATTAAAGCCCTGGGGCTGGAGGCGATCGTGGCCGAGGTCCGTGGTGAAAGGAACATAAATGAGGTTCTTTCCGCGTTAGAGTCGGATAGACGCATCGAATCCGTGCAGCAGGCGGAGATCTACAAGGTTTTGAGTTATAACGACCCTTACTATAACTTGCAGACCTCAGTGAAACATGACGATTTCAACCTCATCCATGGCCTGGCCACAGGAAAGGGCGTGGTTGTCGGGATTGTTGATACGGGTATGGACCGGGAGCATCCCGAACTTGTTGGCAGGGTCATGTATTCGCGAAATTTCGTCGATCATGACCGGCGTTTCGATAGCGATGAACATGGTACGTCAGTGGCCGGAATACTGGGTGCCAGTGCCAACAACAATGTGGGAATCGTGGGGGTGGCACCTGAAGTTAAATTGATGGCATTCAAGGCCTGCCGACAAGACACCCGGGGTGCAGAATGCGACAGTATCTCGCTGATGAAAGCATTGATCGACGTGCTGGATCAAAGACCGGACGTGTTGAATCTGAGTATCGCGGGGCCTGAGAATCCCTTGATAAAGCGTCTCTTACGAGCGGCGGCGGACAAGGGCATCATTCTGGTAGGTGCGGTAGATCCTGATCAGGTATTTCCTTTTCCAGCCTCCATGGATGAGGTTATCGCGGTAAGGTCGCCTATTGAGACTGTAGGCCTGCAATTGCCTGAGTATGGGCTGGTGGCTCCCGGCACGGACATGTTGACGACCACTCCTGGCGGGACCTATGCATTCAAGTCAGGGAGTTCCATGGCCGCCGCCTGGGTCTCGGGCGTTGTTGCCTTGATGAAGGAACGTCAGCCGGAATTGTCAGGCCAACAGGCCCTGGGAGAGCTTCGCGCAAGTTCTCGAAGTC
>JBBDSF010000177.1:0-9379 GCA_040905125.1 Pseudomonadales bacterium
GTAGTCGATATTCGACTCGAATAATTTCTCCTGCTGCAATTTGAAATCAGGGGTGGGGAATGTCGGGAAATAGACATCCCCTGACACATTTTTTTGAATGGTGGAAAGATGCACTGCATCCACTCGATCCAGAGATTGTTGGTAGATTTCTCCACCGCCCACAATATATGCCGGTTTGTTCTCCTGCCGAGCAAGGGCTATGGCATCGTCAAGACTATGCGTGACCAGACACCCATTGGCCGTATAGTCGGGTTGTCGCGTGATGATTATGGTCGTTCGGCCCGGCAGGGCGCGCCCGATAGACTCGAACGTTTTTCGACCCATGATAAGGGTGCCGCTCATGGTAATATCTTTGAATAATTTTTGCTCGCCTTTGGCTCGCCAGGGAATTTCCGTGCCATTGCCAATAACATTGTTCAGTGATCGTGCTGCAACGATGCTCAGCTTCATTACATACGCTCAGTTGTTTGGATGCCCAGCAGTCCAAGGCCCTGCTGCAATGTTTTGGCAGTAAGATCACACAAAATCAGACGACTTTGTTTAATGGCGGCGTCAGCTTTGAGTACAGTGCATACCTCGTAGAAACTCATAAAGAGACCGGCCAATTCAAATAGATAGTTACACCACAAGTTCGGTTGATAATCGTCAAGGACAGCATCGAGTACCTCGGTTGCCTGAAGTAACTTTATTGCCAGTTGAATCTCTGCATCCTCGCGAAGATCGACAGTACCCTTTAATTGTGACGGGTCGAGTTCGGCTCGCCTGAAGATACTGCGAATACGCGTATAGGCGTATAAAAGGTACGGCGCTGTATTGCCGTCGAATGACAGCATGGTGTCCCAGTCGAAGATGTAATCCGTTGCACGATTTTTGGATAGCTCGGCATATTTAACAGCACCTATACCAACAATTTCCGATACCTGAAGCTTTTCCTCATGGGTTAGATCAGACGTCTTGCTATCGACCAGGTCGCGGGCTCTCCTGACCGCTTCGTCGAGCACATCAGCGAGTTTTACATCGGCGCCGTCCCGGGTTTTGTAGCGTTTACCATCTTTCTTGAGGATATTGCCAAAGGACAGGTGCCTGAATTCCTGGGTCTCTGAAATGTAGCCGGCAGCTTTTGCCACCGCAAATAATTGTTCAAGGTGTAACTGTTGTTCAGCGCCGACGAAGTACAGTGATCGGTTTGCGCCGAGGTTGCGACTTCTATGCCGAACCGCAGCCAGGTCAGTGGCCATGTATGGATAGCCGCCGTCGGATTTTTGAATTATAGCCGGCAAAGGGCTGCCATCTTTGGCTTTAAACTGATCCAGGAACACGCACCTGGCGCCCTCGGACTCTACCAATAAACCCATGTCGCTCAATTCTTCTATCACACGAGGCAATTCACTGTTGTATGAACTCTCGGGAGAAAGGTCATCCCGTGTCAGGGTAATATTCAGGCGATCGTAAACCTGTTCACAATGCCTGATGGATTCTTCAATAAATTGTTTCCACAAAGTGAGACATTCCCGGTCACCTTGTTGTAGCCGAACGACATATTCTCTGGCGATTGTGGCGAATGATTCATCAGTTTTAAATAGGGATGAGGCGGCCCGATAGAATTGTTCGAGATCGGAAAGTTCAGATTTTAGCTCATGTCCCTGTTGCCGGAGGCGGTCCATATAGGCCAGCAAACTGCCGAATTGCGCTCCCCAGTCACCCACGTGATTGGCTCTTATGACATCGTGCCCCAGGAATTCCAGAATTCGAACAACGGCATCGCCGATAGTGGTACTACGCAGATGTCCGATATGCATTTCTTTGGCAAGGTTGGGAGAGGAATAGTCTACGATAATAGTTTCCGCTGCCGGTTTCTCAATATTCAAGTGATCGTTTTTGTGCGCCTTTGTGATTTCGTTTGCCACAAACTGCGCGTTCAGATGAATATTGATGAAACCCGGTCCCGCCACTTCAATTTTGTCGGCGGCTTCGGTGGACAGGTGGTTGATAACCTTCTCGGCAAGCTCCCGGGGTTTGAGTCCTGATTTTTTGGCGGCAGCCATGATACCGTTGGCTTGGTAATGACCGAATTCCGCCCTCTGCGCCGGCTTGACGATGGCAGGCGACTCATGGGCGCCAGCGGCGGCCAGGGCCATTGTTACTTCTTCTTCCAGCAATGCTCTGATATTCATTGACGCGCCGTAATGTTGAGTTCCTGGCGCAGTTTAACGATGTTGTTGCCGGGGATATATCCCTTGTTCGCCAGATAATCTTCGAGATCTGCGAGGGCGCGCCAGACCCGGTCATCACCCTGGAAAATGCTTCGATGGAGAAAACCCGAAAGGTCGAAAAAATCGCGAGCGGTCAGCATAGTTTCGTTCGAATTCGGTAAAGGTCTATGGTACCAGCTACGGGACTTGTATAGAACGGTCACCTCATCCGTTGCTATTCGGCTGTGCGGAATATGTTCCTCGGGACGTCCGGTTCTGCCGCTGATCGAGAACTTTACGTACGCGGGATCTGAGCTCGTCGGTATTATAAGGCTTCTTAACGAGTTCGAGACCTTCTTCCAGAATAAAGTTCGCATGCACGCCATTTTCAGAGTAGCCACTGGTGAACATGACTTTTATATCCGGACGAATTTCCTGTATTTTGGTCATTACCTCCCGACCTCCCATACGGGGCATCACCACGTCCAGAATGGCGAGATCGATGGTATCACTGTGGTGTTTGAACTTTTCCACGGCTTCCTTACCATTGGAAGCGACAACAAGCTTATAGCCGGCGCCACGAAGAATGAGTTGCGCAAGTTCCCGAACCTGTTGATTATCTTCGACAACCAAAAGAGTCTCGTTTCCGCCGCGTGCCGGCCTCGTGATCATGTGCTGGCCAGATGCGGCAGCGCTCGGTTTTTTGCTGGTGAAGGGCAGGTAGACCTTGAATGAGGAGCCGTGTGCAGGGGCACTCTGAATGTCGATGAAGCCGTTGTGCTGTTGTACGATTCCCAATACCACGGCCAGGCCCAGTCCCGTGCCTGCGCCCTCTGGTTTTGTGGTGAAAAAAGGCTCGAATATGCGCGCCTGCAGGTCATCGGACATGCCAATGCCGGTATCGCTGACTCTGATAAGGACATAATCGCCCGCATTGGCAAATGGGTTTTTACTCGTGGCAATGCTGTCCACCATGATCCTCTCGGCAGAAATATTAAGGCGACCGCCACGAGGCATGGCGTCTCTGGCATTGACAGCCAGATTGACAATAACCTGTTCCAGTTGACCCTTGTCTGCCATGACCAACAAACTTTCATCGGTAGATGACAATCGTACCTGGATGTTTTCAGGTAGTAGCCGCTTTATCATCAGGTCGAGATCATAAATAAGATCGTTCACGTTGATGATAACGGGCTCCACAATCTGTCGCCGGCTGAATGCCAGAAGTTTTTGAGTCATGCTCGCTGCCCGCTGGCCGGCCCGTTTTATTTCAGTCAGGTATTTTCTCAGTGCTTCGGGGTCGGTGCGTTTGTTTAGTGAAAGATCTGTGTAACCCAGAATCGCAACCAGGAGGTTATTAAAATCGTGGGCGATTCCACCCGTTAACTGTCCAATAGACTCCATTTTCTGGGAGGCCGCCAGTTGTCGCTCCAGCTCCTTTCTTTCCGATTGCTCTTGGGTCCTCAATGTTATGTCGCGCATTATCGCAGTAAAGTGACGTTTTCCGCGAAGCGTATGTTTTGCCAGCGACACTTCCAAAGACATCTGCGAACGATCTTTACGCATGCCGGTGAATATGAAGCCCGGTTCACTTGAGTTGGGTCGGGCCAGCTGGTGGTTCAGGGTGAGATCAGGCAATAGTGTATCGACCGCCATACCGATCAATTCGGGTACCTCATAACCGAAGAGGTCGGTACTGGCCGGGTTGGCCAGGGTAATTGTGCCGTGCTGGTCGACGGTTATGATTGTGTCCATGGCGGAACTGGTGACAATCCGATAAATTTCCTGACGATCCTGAAGTTCCCGCTCGATCGCAATTCGTTCAGCATGATCCCGGGAAACATTGGTTGCCAGTAAGCGATATTTTGCTTCATTCTCGGCAACCTGTCGTTCCGCGTTTTTGAGTCTGGTGTCGATCTGGTGTAGCTGACGGTGTTTCTCAAGCAGGGCCGCATACGTCGTGCTCAGCTCCCGGGCGGCTTCTCTGGCTGCCAGGGGCCAGAGAAGAATTTTCCGGAGCGGCGCAAGCAATGACCCGCCAGATTTGTATCGCACATCGTAGGTGGCGCCGCGGGCACGAGTAGTCATTTTGATGGTGGCTGGCGGATACCCCTGTGACTCCGGAAGACCTGTCAATTCTCCCGCGACCTGAATGTGAAATGGATGACAGGGTGTGCATCCATCATACATTGTCAGAGTGATCTCGAGGTGGCCGGGGGAAATTTCGCGTACTGACATGTTGCATGGGTATAATTTTTCGAATGTACCCAGCGGACCGTAGGCTGCGAGATACTGGTCCTTTAGCGCAAATAACAATCGTCCGATGATTCGATCAACTCGCAAATTATCGTGTTTCCACAAATATCGGGAGGCCTGCAGCAGTTCTGTTTCCGACAGGTATTTGTTGAAGTTGGATATTAGCGCTGCGTAACTATCCCAATCGATAAAGTTATCCGGGTCTTGAAGGTGCGCCAAAGGCCAGTGGACGCCACGAAGCATACGTTGAGGGTCAATGTTTCTTGTTGTGCAAAGGTCGAAGAGCCAGTTCAGGTTATAACAGGATACGTCCCGGAAGGCGGACGCTTCGATCAGGTCATCCATGAGCATGTGTCCTCGAGCGTGGTGGTAAATCGCTTGTGGAAGCCATTGAATCCACTGTTGCTCATTATAACAACATGTCGAATTGAGAAACTCATTATATGTGACCGGGCATGGTCGATTATATCGTCTATATCGGTGAGAATGTCCGTCTGTGGCCCACCGAGGGTTTGGTGCATATCCCAGCCGACATTGTCGGGCTTATACCAGATGACGTGGTCAGCGGTTTGCACGGATGCCTTCAGCTGCCGTTGGTGGACTCCATTACGCATTGTATGGGAGGCAGGTTCTATGATGGCGAGAATGGGTTCATTGCCGACTTGCTTCCGTAGTCCTTCCAGTGTCGCCTGGATGGCGGTGGGATGGTGCGCGAAGTCGTCGTAGACTTTGAGCGAGGGTGCTTCAAAGATCACTTCCATCCGCCTTTTGACGCCTCGAAATGTGCTCAATGCCTGACAAGCTATTTTTGGGGAAACGCCTGCGTGGCGTGCGGCAGCAATTGCGGCGAGGCCATTGCAAAGATTGTGGGTGCCGGTCAAATCCCAACTCACGATACCGGCTTCCTTGCGGTCAACTAATACTTTGAATTCGCGCCCATCGGTAGACAGATGCTTGGCCGCAATTTCGGCGTCCCCGTGAAGCTGGTTATGGTCAAAACGCAGGCGCGGTGTCCAGCAGCCTCGCTCGAGTACCCGCTCCAGATTGGCATCGTTTGCCGGGTGGATGATCAAACCTGTTGACGGAATCGTTCGTATCAACAAATGAAATTGTTCTTCGATGGCGGCGAGATCGGGGTAGATATCGGCGTGGTCATATTCCAGATTGTTGAGAACCGTTGTGCGTGGCCGGTAATGCAGAAACTTTGCCCGGCGATCGAAATAGGAGGTGTCATATTCATCGGCTTCAATGACAAAAAACGGCGACTTTCCGATTCGGGCCGATACCGGAAAATTGTTGGGAACACCGCCGATCAGGAACCCGGGGGAAAGCCCGGCATCTTCCAGAATCCATGCAATCATGCTCGCGGTTGTTGTTTTGCCATGGGTGCCGGCGACAGCGATGACCCACCGGTTTGGGAGCAGATAACGGCCCAGCCACTCGGCGCCGGAGGTGTAAGGCAGGCCGCGATCCAGTGTATATTCAAGTGCCGGGTTTCCTCGTGGCAGGTTGGCGTTGCCCACGATCACCAGGTCCACATCATCGTCTATGTTGTCTGCCGACCAGGATTCGCGAAGCTCAATTCCCGCGCTTCTAAGCTGATCGCTCATTGGCGGATAAACATGCTCATCGGATCCGCTGACCTTGTACCCCTGTTCGCGTGCGAGCAGGGCAATACTGCCCATGAGTGTGCCGCAAATACCCAGAATATGAAGGTGCATTGGCCCTGGTCCGTCAGGTGGCTGGAAAGATGGAACGAGTTGCCATAACGGTTACCAGTTCCATCACGAAAATTACCGCCGCACCCTGGATAATACTGATATTGATAGCATGGTGCAGAATGGATCCGGCGATGGCCAGCCACCAGCCCAGACACAAAAGGGACACCACTTCCGCCAGGATGCCAAGCAGGTTATCGGAATCAGTCTGAAAGATGATAGCATTCATCGGTAGCAGGATGAGCAGGATGATGGCGTTAGTGCCCAACAGGGCAGTCATGGTCGGGATAAACCGCGGAGTCACTCGCTTGAATGCCAGCAATGTCCAGACGATTGCACCTTCCATCAAAAGCCCGAAGACGGAGGTACCCAGAATTCCGGCAAGACCCTGCTCAGTACGTGTAATTCCGAGTGTCGCAGCGGCAATGATCAAATAAACCAGGCACATGAATACCAGTATGGACAATGTGTCGGGCAGGCGTTGGGGGCCGGTCTTGAGCAGGCACATTTGCCAGAAGTAGATGACGATCTGTTGCATTGAACTGTTTCGTTTAGCGTTGCCGGATTTGCGGGATCAGATTAACATGATTTAAATCAAGGTACGCCCCCGTTGACACTATTAGTATTTGACCCAAATGTCTGAGCATCCTGAATACAATTACAAGGTCGTACGACAGTTCGCCATCATGACTGTGGTGTGGGGAATTGTCGGTATGCTGGTGGGAGTCGTGATTGCCGCACAATTAGTGTGGCCGGACTTGAACACCAACCTTCCGTGGTTTCATTTTGGCCGGCTTCGCCCCCTGCACACCAACGCGGTCATATTTGCTTTCGGCGGGAGTGCCCTGATCGGCACCTCGTTTTACATCGTCCAACGTACCTGCCAGGCGCGATTGATCTCCAACGGTCTTGCTGCCTTCGTATTCTGGGGCTGGCAACTGGTGATCGTGTCGGCGGCAATAACCCTTCCACTGGGTCTCACGACATCGAAAGAGTATGCAGAGCTGGAATGGCCTATCGATGTGCTTATCGCTGTGGTGTGGGTGACCTATGGCATTGTCTATTGCGGTACTATCGTTCGCCGGAAAACGCGGCACATTTATGTAGCCAATTGGTTTTACGCCAGTTTTATCGTTGCTGTGGCAATCCTGCACATATTCAACAGCCTGGCCATTCCAGCAACCTTGACCAAGTCCTATTCCGTGTATGCCGGAGCGGTCGATGCCATGGTGCAATGGTGGTATGGACACAATGCGGTAGGTTTTTTCCTGACGGCCGGCTTTCTGGGCATGATGTATTATTTCGTTCCCAAGCAGGCTGAAAGGCCGGTCTACTCCTACAGGCTTTCGGTCGTGCACTTCTGGGCCCTGATTGCCGTTTATGTCTGGGCCGGTCCTCATCACCTGCACTATTCGTCATTGCCGGACTGGGCTCAGAGTCTGGGGATGGTCATGTCGCTCATCCTGCTGGCTCCTTCGTGGGGGGGCATGATCAACGGCATCATGACCCTGTCGGGTGCATGGGACAAGCTAAGGCGTGACCCCATTCTCAAGTTTTTGATTGTGGCGCTTTCATTTTATGGCATGTCGACTTTCGAAGGGCCCATGATGTCTATCAAGTCCGTCAACGCATTGTCGCATTTTACCGACTGGACCATCGGACATGTGCATTCCGGTGCGTTGGGATGGGTGGCCATGATATCCATAGGCTCCTTGTATCATCTCATTCCCATTCTCTATGGGCGCAGTCAGGGAGATATGTACAGCGAAAGGCTGATTGACCTGCACTTCTGGCTGGCAACCATCGGCACAGTGCTGTATATCGCATCCATGTGGGTTAACGGTCTGATGCAGGGGCTCATGTGGCGAGCAGTGAATGATGACGGCACATTGACTTACAGTTTTGTCGAATCCGTGCAGGCCAGTATGCCAGGCTACGTGGTGCGATTTCTCGGTGGTTTGATATTTTTGACTGGTATGTTTGTCATGGCCTACAACGTCTGGAAGACAACTCGAATGGCCAAAGAAGCCGAGTCGACTGCACCTGACACTGCAGCGGGGTCGGTTGCATGAACGACTTTATTGAAAAAAATATTGGCATCATGTTGTTCCTGATTCTAATTGCCGTCAGCTTTGGTGGTATAGTCGAAATCGTACCCCTCATGTCGCAGAAGGTCGTTACAGAACCCATAGACGGCCTGGAGCCGTTACCGCCTTTGGCGCTCGAAGGCAGGGATATATACATCCGCGAAGGCTGCAATGTCTGTCACTCGCAAATGATCAGACCGCTACGTTCGGAAGTAGAGCGTTACGGGCACTATACCGTGGCGGGAGAACTGGTTTATAACCATCCTTTCCTTTGGGGGTCAAAACGTACCGGTCCCGACCTGGCCAGGGTTGGCGGTTTGTACAGCGATGAATGGCACCGTACGCACCTTCGGGATCCGAGATCCGTGGTACCGGAATCGAACATGCCTGCGTTCCCATGGTTGTTCGATAACAGGGTGGACGCGGAGACGCTACCAGCGAAGTTGAAAGCGCTGCAACGTGTCGGGGTTCCGTATACCGATGAAGATATTGCAACGGCCGCCGATGGCCTTGAAGAGAAGACCGAGGCAGATGCGGTTATCGCCTATCTCCAGCAATTGGGTACGTTGCTCAAGGAGAGGAGGTAAGTATGGATGCCGGCGATCTGAGGGGCATTGCAACGATTCTGTGTATGGTGGCATTTGCGGCCGTCGTCTTTTGGGCGTATGCACCGTCGCGAAAAAATCGGTTTGAAGAAGATGCGCAACTTCCTTTTGCGGATTCACCCGCGGAGGATCAGGACAATGAGTAGTGGGTGGAGTTGGTTTGTCATTATCGGAACGATCGGTTCGCTGCTCGCATTTTTTCTTCTTCTTCATCTTAATCGACACGTAAGCGAGCCGGGCCGAACGACGGGACATTCCTATGATGGCATCGAGGAATATGACAATCCCTTGCCTGCCTGGTGGTATTGGTGGTTCGTTCTAACGATTATCTTTGCTATAGGTTATTTGATCTACTACCCGGGCTTGGGCAATTTCCCCGGTATCAGCGGTTGGACCCAAATCGGCCAGCTGGAGGAAGCTCAGCAAGTTGCAGAGGAAAGGTACGGCCCCATATTTGCTCAATACGGCGATGTACCTATATCCGAGCTGCAGCATGACCAGGACGCCATGAAAATGGGCAG
>JBBDSF010000177.1:9479-20740 GCA_040905125.1 Pseudomonadales bacterium
TCGAATATGTGATAAGAAGAGGTCGAAATGGCGAAATGCCATCGTTTAAACACAAATTCGATGAAGACAAGATTCACATACTTGCCGCATACGTCAAGAGCCTTGGCGATGGAAAATAATGTCAAAGATCCCTCACCACAGCGACCTGGAAGCGGATAGTGACTCCAGTGTCCTGAATCTCTACGAAAAACGGGAGAAGATCTTTACCCGTAAGATTGAAGGGTTCTATCAAAGGATCCGGTTGTATACCGGGTGGCCATTACTCCTGGCCTACTTTTTGTCGCCCTGGCTCATCATTGATGGGCGGCAGGCAATATTATTCGATCTCCCTGAACGTAAATTTCATATCTTCTGGCTGACATTCTGGCCACAGGATTTCGGCTTGCTCGCCTGGGCATTAATGATTGCCGCGTTTTTATTATTTTTTGTGACGACGTTGCTGGGTCGGGTCTGGTGTGGATACACCTGTCCACAGACTGTATGGACCGCTATTTTTATGTGGGCGGAACAAGTTTGTGAAGGGGAACGGCATCAAAGGATCAGGCTGGATCAGCAACCGTGGAACCTCGAAAAGTTGTTTCGTCGCTCGCTGAAACATGGCATGTGGTTGGTGTTCGCCGCCCTTACAGGCATTACGTTCGTAGGGTATTTTTACGACATCCGGGAACTAATGGTTGATACAGTTACGTTTCAGGCTTCCGGGGTCGCGCTTTTTTGGACGGCCTTCTTTACCGGAGCAACATACATCAATGCGGGATGGATGCGCGAGCAGGTGTGTATGTACATGTGTCCGTATGCCAGATTTCAATCGGCGATGTTTGATGGTGATACGTTAATTGTTTCTTATGATGATCGAAGAGGCGAGCCCCGAGGGCCACGAAAACGCAATGTCAGCCCGCAGGAGCAGGGGCTTGGGGATTGTATTGATTGCACCTTGTGTGTGCAGGTTTGCCCCACTGGAATCGATATTCGCGATGGCCTGCAGTATGAGTGCATCAATTGCGCCCTTTGTATCGATGCCTGTGATTCGATTATGGACAAAATGGGATACGAGCGCGGGCTCATCGCCTACACCACCGAGAACAGGCTTGAAGGCAAGCCCTGGACATGGAAGCGACCTAAATTAATCGGTTATGGCCTTGCCTGTGTTGTTATGGTGACGACATTCGCTTACGCGTTGATGACGCGGGTTCCGTTGGATATAGACGTGCTGCGCGGCCGGGGTCAGCTCTATCAAGAAATACAAGGTGGGCAGATTCAGAACACCTACACTGTCAAAATATTAAATATGGATGAAAGGGATCATGTTTACGACTTGTCGGTTAGTGGGCTGCCATCGGCGCGCCTGGAACCTGACGAGCCGTTTGAAGTCGCCGGCGGCGAAATAGGTGAGTTCTCGGTCAGTTTGGTAGTCAACCCTGATGGGCTGGAAGAAGCCAACACAGGTGTTGAGTTTGTCGCCATATCCCGAAATGAGAACATGAAAGCGACCACTCGAAGCCGGTTTATCGGGCCGCAGCCATTGGAGGCTCCATGATGGTTGATATTCCGTGGTATAAGCAGGGTTGGCCCTGGGCGATTATTTGTATTCCTCTATCGGCGGTTGTCTTCGGCATTGTGATGGTTGCCGCGGTCACCCAGAATCCGGACGACCTGGTGGCGGATGATTATTACAAAGAAGGTATGGCCATAAATGAACGTCTGGCCAGAGACAACAACGCAGCGCGGTTGGGTATCGTCGGACGTATGATGAAAAGTGACAGCCAAAGTCTGCAGTTCGAATTTTCAGGCGCGACGGATTCTGCGGTGGTATTGCAATTACATCATGTGGTTGATCGGGGCAAGGACAGGCAAGTGATCTTGTATCCTGAGGATAAGCCGGGCTTATACAGTACCAGCGACGCTGACGTAACGGAGTTGTTTAATAAAAAGGGGGTCTGGTATCTCGCGTTTGAAGGTGTCGACGACAACTGGCGATTACAAACGCGGGTTCAGTTACCTGTAGAAGAGTTGGAGGTTGGCCATTGACTGTGGAAATCGCGGCAGAGCCCCTTGATCTCGGATGTGAAGCGGACTTCACGTATAACGTGTCTGCGTCCGGCGATGGCTTGCGCCTTTCGCTTATCGTTCCTGATATTCGTTGTGCAGCCTGCGCCTTTTCGATCGAGCGAGCACTGGGTCGAGTTAACGGGGTGACGGGCTGTAATGTAAATCTTTCTGATCAACGTGTGGTGGTAGACTTCAAAAACGTCGACGTCGATGATATCACCGGCGCGATCGAGAAGTCAGGGTACACGGTACTTCCTGATCGCACTGCCGAAATACAATCGTCTATTGTGGCTGAGCGAAAAGCGCTACTGGCGAGACTGGGCGTCGCCGGCATTGGAATGATGCAGGTCATGATGTTTTCACTGGCCGGATATGTTGCCGGGGATCAAGGTATTGAGCCGGCCTATGAGTCATTGATGCGATGGGCAAGCCTCGCCATTGCGACGCCAATTGCTTTTTACAGTGCCTCGGTGTTTCATCAGGGCGCCTGGCGGGATCTTGTTCATCGATCTCCTGGTATGGATGTCCCCGTTTCGCTCGCGATATTGGTTGCCTGGTCCTTGAGTGTCTTCAATACTTTTTCCGGTAACGGGGCCGTCTACTTCGACTCCGTGTGCATGTTCTCGTTTTTTTTATTGATAGGTCGCTACGTGGAGCTCCGCTCACGGCAGAGATATCAGGAAAGCCAGAATCTTTCCGACAGTTTGTTACCGGCGTGTGCCAGGGTCTGTGGTGAGGGTGAGGACCGCCTTGTGGATATGAAGCTTATTCGTCCGGGAGACAGAGTCAGGGTATTGCCGGGTGAACGGATGCCGGTGGACGGGTTCATTGTCCATGGAAGCACCAGTACCAATGAAGCTGCTTTTACCGGTGAGGCCGCGCCTGTTAATAAACATGCGGGAGCGACGGTACTCGCTGGCTCCGACAATCTTGACGGTGAGGTTCAGATCGAAGCGCAGGCGGGTTATGACGAATTTGTTATTACCAAAATATCCGATCTGTTCCGGGAGTCGTCAGCATACAGGCCACGATTCTCTGTCCTGGCAGATCGAATCGCCCGCCACTTTGTCGTTGCGATATTGGGGCTGGCAGCCGCTACTGCAATGTTCTGGTTATTTGCCGGTGCCGAGAACTGGGTGGCGATAGGACTGACCGTGCTGGTTGTTTCGTGCCCTTGCGCATTATCGTTGGCAACTCCCGTTGCCTATACGGTTGCGACCTCGGCCATGCGCAACGTGGGTGTTGTCATAAGTCAGGGCGCTTTTCTTGAGCGGGTGTCATTAATTAACCGGGTGGTGTTCGACAAGACGGGTACGCTGACGCGAGGTCGCTTTAAGGTAGCCGAGATTCGTCACTTGACGCATGCTCCGCACCAAATGGATTCGCTGGCAGTCGCCACGGCGCTGGAGCGGGATAGTAAACATCCGCTTGCCCGCGCCTTCGATTTGATGAGCGACATCGTAGCCAGGGATATCGACGTCGTCCCCGGTCGAGGCGTAAGAGGATACATCGATGGTCACGAATATCGGCTTGGCAGTCCGGACTTCGCATGGGACCGGTCCATACAGGTACCCTCTGAATCGGGTATCTGGATATTGCTTGCAGGTGAAGAACCCCTGGCGTGGATCTGCCTGACGGATGAAGATCGACCTGAAGTACCGGGAGTGATGGCCTGGCTTCGCGAGCATGGATTTTCCATTTCAATTTTGACCGGCGACAGTAGTGGAGATGGAGCCCGGTTGGCCAACGATCTGGGAATTGAGCAGCTCTTCTCCGGGATGACGCCTGAATGCAAGGTCGAACAGGTTCGTGGTTACCAGGCCGCGGGAGATCATGTGCTGGTAGTCGGTGACGGAATTAATGACACTGCCGCGATGGGAATTGCCAATGCCTCAATTGCAGTTACACCGGTGGATGTATTCGTACAGACCGCTGCCGACGCTACGCTCGTTAATGGAAACCTTGAAGTGGTGCCGAAAATATTGGACTTTGCGCAGAAAACACGCAGGATTATTCGACAGAATGTTGGCTGGGCCATTGCTTATAATCTGTGCGCGATACCCTTTGCCGTAACCGGGCTTTTGCTACCCTGGATGGCAGCGCTGGGTATGTCCGCGAGCTCTCTGGTCGTGGTATTGAATGCCAACAGGTTATTCAAGGTGGAATAGGGCATATATACATGGAAATTATATTTATCTTGATACCGGTCAGCCTTGTTATTGTCATTGCTGCTTTGTGGGCATTCGTATGGGCGGTAAGAAATGATCAGTTTGAAGATCTGGATAAGGAAGCATCGAGGATTTTGTTCGATAAAGATGAACACTCAGATTGAGGATACGGTATGAATCATGTCATTGGCATCTTGTTTTACCCGGAGAGGCAGTGGGAACGAATTCGCGATCGGAATGAAACGGCGCTCGGTCTTTACCTTCGATATTTAATATTTATGGCCTTGTTGCCGCCGGTTGCCTGGTATGTCGGGGCAACTGAAGTCGGATGGTCAGTGGGCGGCCGGGTGATCAAGCTGACGCCTGAAAGTGCCTTGCAGATAGTCATATTGTTTTACATTGCCATACTCGCGGGAATTGGTGCTTTGGGCTATATGGTGCACTGGATGTCTGAAACCTACGAGGCCAAAGATTCAACCTTCAGCAAGGGGGTCGGTATCGCGGCCTATACTTGCACGCCATTGCTTATTTGCGGTGCTGTTGGATTCTATCCGATACTGTGGCTGGATATCCTGCTAGGGGTTTTAGCGGCCAGCTACGCGGTGTACTTGCTTTACGTGGGCGTGCCTATCGTCATGGAAATGCCCCGGGAAAGAGGCTTTTTGTTTGCCAGCGCCCTGGTTGCTGTGGGTCTGGTGCTTTGCGCTGCACTGATGGGTGCCACGGTAATCCTGTGGGAAATGGGTGCCATGCCGGTTTTTACGGATTAACCTTCCGTATCGGCATTGGGCAGTCATATACCTGCTGATCAGTCCGGCAAGCCGAGTACGCGTTTGGCGATAATGTTCAGCTGAACTTCGTTGGTGCCACCGTAGATGGTCACAGCGCGGCTGCGCAGCCAGTTGTAGGTAGCCTCCAGTTCATCCCGGGTGAACCCTTCACCTTCCCAGCCAATGCCTTGAGTACCCATTAGCCTGTCTTTTAACTCCGCACCATCCCGCGCCAGGGTTGAACCCACATACTTGAATATCGAAGTCGCGAATCCGGGCGTCTGGCCCGAGCGATTCTCCTCCGCGACGCGCTGGGCCGTTAGCTGAAAAGCACGCTCCGTCATGGAGTGATCAAGAATTCGTGTTCTGTAGCCTTCGTCCGCAATGCGTCCATTATGGTCGCCTATATATTTTCTGGCGATTTCGGCGTAGTTATTTCGGGCTTTTTCACCTGGTTCCCTCTGTTGGCGACCAGCGCCGGAGAGTCCGCCGATACCGGAGCGTTCGTATTGAAGCAAGCGTTTGCCTATGGCCCAGCCACGATTCAATTCGCCAACAAGGTCATCACGCCGCGCTAAGGCATCGTCCAGGAATGTTTCGCAAAACGGTGACGATCCCGATATCAAAGCGATTGGACGGACTGTCACGCCCGGCTGATGCATGTCAAGCAACACGAAGCTGATACCCTCATGTTTGGGTGCATCGGGGTCCGTTCGGACAAGGGCAAACATCCAGTCAGCGTACTGCGCGCCCGAGGTCCAGATTTTCTGGCCATTGATAATAAAATGATCGCCTTCAATGACAGCACGCGTCTGGATATTGGCCAGATCGGATCCCGCATTGGGTTCGCTGTATCCCTGGCACCATCGGACTTCCCCTCTGACAATTTTGGGAATGTGTCGTTGTTTTTGTTCCTCGGTTCCAAATTCGAGCAATGTCGGTCCGATCATCGCCAGGCCCATGCCGGTCGTAGGCGGTAATGCCTTGATTCGCGCCATTTCCTGGCTGAGAATTCTGGCCTCATCCTGATTGAGACCACCACCGCCGTATTCTGCCGGCCAGGCGGGTGCCGTCCATCCACGGTCGGCCATACGCCCGAGCCAGACTTTGGCGTCGTCGCTGCTGTAAACGGCGCGGGCATCTTCCCAATGAAATGATTTGTTCCGCATTCCAGAAGGACAATTGTCCTCCAGCCACGCACGTACTTCTTCACGGAATGATTCAAGGTTGCTCATAAGCGCTTGACTCCCGGCATGTTATGTTTTGTGAAACCTTTCAAGTCGGAGACTGTTAATGGCAATTGGCCATTTTGGTCTAATAATAAGCGTCTCGAGTTGACAGGGCAATTGTCGGCGGTATCTCTCCAGTGTCCCTGTGTATGGCTCGCTGTCAGGTTAACAAGAATTCCTGAATTCGTTCCACGGATGCAGGGCCATGTATCGTTTTAACACCAAGGGCGGCATAGCTCTCGGCGCTGACCAGGTCAAATGGATGAGTGATAAGCACAATGCTTGTGGTCACCGGCGTGTCTGCGAGCAACATGTTGATGTCCGCTCGCAACTGAGACGACGATCGGGAATCGATCAATATAGTTGATACGTCCGTTGTGGCCAGTAATTCAAGAGCTTCCTGATAGCTGACTGTCGTAACGATATTTGTCCGGTTCTGATGAGCCAGTTCGGTTTCCAGATCGGGATCCAACCCAATGGTGAGGACGGTTGCGGGCATTCCTTGCAGACTCGATACGATAATAATTGAGTAATCCTCGTTCATTAAAGGGTTGCAGTCATTGACTTGGATCAATGAGAGAAGATAGCCATTGAGGCACACTGATTTCAGTCGAATGAAAGTTCAGTTGAAAAGAGGAGAGGCCGATGTCAGTCATCAATGGTTTGCAGGACGAAGACCTCCACACGATCAGAAAAATTGGTTTGAATGTGGCTGTCTTGACGGGCGTTGCGGTCTTTCTAATTACCGTATCTATGGTAATTGGCTGAGATCGGGTTCGGCCGGGTTTGTTTAGAAGGTCTGGATTCAGCTATTGGTGAGGGCGATTGTTTCAGGGTGCGGTCGCCAGCAACTATGGATCCAGACCTTTTTTATTCAGGACTGACTTCCGCATCCGGATGTTGAAATCTGCCGGCAATCGAGCCGCTTGGCTACAGTAGCGGACACTCGTTATGTGACAATTCGCAGAGCTTTTTGTGGTTGAGTATTTCGATTTCCTTGCCGTCAACCTTGAGCACATGGTGTTTCTGCAATCGCGTAAACACCCGGCTAACGGTTTCGACAGCCAGGCCGAGATAATTGCCGATGTCCGTTCTTGCCATGGGTAAACGAAACTTCGTGGCGGACAACCGGCGCTGGCTATAACGCTGGGAAAGGTTTAGCAAAAAAGCGCCAATTCGTTCCTCCGCTGTCTTTTTACCCAACAATATCTGTATTTGCTGGTCTGCTCGAATTTCCCTGCTGAACAATCTGTACATATGCGCTTGCAGGTTGTGAATTTTGCCCGACAGGTGTCCAACCTGTTCGTAGGGAATTTCGCATATGGCAGTAGTCTCAAGGGCTTTCGCGGCACTCAGGTGAGATTGCGCATCGATGGCATCAAGGCCAAAAATTTCACCGGGAAGATAGAATCCTATAACGTGTTCTTCGCCTTCCTCGTCAATACTATAGGCTTTAATGGCGCCGGACCGTACCGCGTAGATCGATGTAAATCTGTCACCTGATTGGTATACCGATTCGCTTCTATGCAAGGGCTTGTTTCGTTTAACCGTCTGATCTACCTGATCTATTTCTTCCAGTGTAAGGGAATAGGGAAGGCAAAGTGCGTTCAGACCGCACTCCTGACAAGAAACCGTGAATTTCGATTTGGGATCGCTCATATCAAATGGGTGAACGAAAATCGGCCTGTTTGACAACCAGAACATCCGTCTTGCTGGCCTCCAGTACGGCTTCTGCCGTGTTGCCGATAATCAGGCCTTGCACGCCCGATCGGGCGACGGTGCCAATGACGATGACGGCCGCGTCCTCCTTGCGTGCTAACTCGTTGACCACTGTCGAAGCCGTGCCTTCCTGAACGAAGGCTGCATCCTCGTCTGCGCCAAATTCCCGCGCGAGTTCTCTGGTCTGTTCGAGATGATCGACATGGCGGGCGCGGGTTATCTCGTAAGACATTCGTTCCTTTTGGCCGCCGGCGGCCATGACCGTGGCAGGTATGACAAATGCATTTGCGACCAGCAGCTTCGATCCCAGGACGTTGGCAACAACCTGGGCCTCGGACATGACAATCCGATTCAGTTCCATGTGTTCTTCGTCTTCAGTACATACGTCCACGGCTGCAACAACCGGCTTTCCTGCAACTGAATTGGTGGAGCTTACCAGAAGAAGTGGCGTGGGACACAGGCGGATCAGATTCCAGTCCGTGGACGTGTAGAAAAGCCGTTGTAACTTGCTGTGTCTTCGTATTGGCTTGAAAATAAAGTCGACTTTCTCTGACCTGGCAGTTTTGATGATTTCCTCATACAGACGTTCGAAAGGGATGATCGATGATGTGACCGTTCCCTTTACATCCCCGAGGGTCTCAACAACTTCTGCCAGCCATGCATGTTTCGAGGCGAAGAAGTTGCAGTCCATGGGAATTTCGTCATAAGGCACAAACAGCGCGACATGAACGTCGATATCTGTCCACTTTGCAATCTCCTCACACCGCATCAAGGCAGACTGTTCGTCTCGTGCCGGGTCCAGTACAACAAGAATCTTAGCCATAATAACCCCCTAAATCGCCTTCGAGAAGCGTTGCCCCGACACTTGTTTCAAGTGTCGGTCAAAGCACATACATATGTTTCTGATCAGGAGACGTCCTTTGTCGGTAACCTGAATGCTGTCTTCCTTCAGAATCAAAAGCCCATCACCGGCAAATTGTTCGAGCTGCTCGAGTTCTTCCGCGAAATAGTTTGTGAAGTTGATACCAAACTCCGCTTCAATGTCTGCAAACTCAATTTCAAAATGGCAAATGAGCGCCATGATGACGGCTTTTCTAATCAGGTCGTCCTGGTCGATTACAACCCCTTTTTCGACGGGCAGCTGACCGCTGTTGATGCGCCGCTCGTACTCATCCATTTGTTTGGTGTTTTGTGCGTAAGTATTTCCGACCAGGCTTATTGCCGTCACACCGAAAGCAATCAGATCCCGGTCCGAGAAGGTTGAATATCCCTGAAAATTACGATGCAGGGTTCCCTGGCTTTGTGCGACCGCTAATTCGTCTTCGGGTTTGGCAAAGTGATCCATGCCGATGTAACAGTATCCTGCTTCCCCTGTCAGCTTTTCGATGCAAAGTTTGAGAATACGAAGCTTGTTATCCGCGCTCGGCAGGTCCACCAGTTTGATCCGTTTCTGGGGTGTAAACCTGTCCGGCAAGTGGGCGTAGTTGTAGATTGATATCCGGTCCGGTGAAAGTTCAATGATCTGATCCAGTGTATTCCGTACTGACTCGACGGTTTGATGGGGCAGGCCATAAATCAGGTCGACACTGATAGAACGAAAACCACAGCCTCTGGCTGCCTTGATCACGGACTCGGTTGCCTCGAATGATTGGATACGATTGACGGCTTTTTGAACCACGGGATTAAAATCCTGTATACCCATGCTCAATCGATTAAAGCCTGCTTTCCTCAGTGCCTGGATACGTGCTTCGTCAACCGTGCGCGGATCGATTTCGATACTGAATTCGCCGTCCTCATCGCTCCATAATTGGAAGTGCTCGCGGTTTTTGTCCATTAACGCCTGAATCTGCAGATCGGACAGAAACGTCGGCGTACCGCCGCCCCAGTGAAGCTGGGATACGCTGCGCCCGGCGAGATGTTCGGCTTTCAGCTCTATTTCACGGTATAAAAGACGCAGGTAGTCTTCTGCTTTGGACTTGTCCCGCGTAATGATTTTGTTACAGGCGCAGTAGTAGCAGAGTGTGTCGCAAAACGGGATATGAAAGTACAAGGAGATATCCTTGTCCTTGCGGGGCGAGTCGTGAATGGCCTGTATATACTGATCGTCATCCAGCTCCGCAAATTGCAGTGCGGTCGGATACGAAGTGTACCGCGGTCCGGACACGTCATATTTGCTGATTATAGAGAGGTCGACTTGATCCATTAGCTTGATTCCAGGGTATTTGGATCAGTCTAAACACTCGATAAAAACCAACATTGACGCAGATCATTTTCATTCAATTCAGGAATGCGGCCCGGGTGTCTCCTCCCGTGGCAGGAGACACCCGGGCCGTTGAGACTATCCATCCAGGCTGCTGTACCAGGCTGCCAGGTCTTCAATATCCTCATCGGACAAGGACTGGACCATAGGGGCCATCATCGGGTCCTGCCGGTCACCGTCGCGAAACGCCTTGATTTGCTTAATCAGGTAGCCTTCCTTTTGTCCGGCCAGATTGGGCCAAAGGTCGTTAGGACTGATTCCATTGGCACCATGACAAGCGGCACAGGCTTGCGCTTTGGCTTGCCCGGCGTCCGGGTCGCCGGCCCAGGCGTTTGCGGTGAGTAGCGATATAAGGACTATGAGAAATTTCTTGTTCACGTTATCTCCATTCGGGTTTTGAGCCGCAATAGTATTGACCGGATCTCGGCTCTACATTGACACCGGTCAAGTTTCGTACACTGCCCGTAAGCAGCGCCCTTGGAAAGCGCGGCCTCCATGGTTTAATGGGCACGATAGGGTTAAAATCGCGCCTCGTTTTATTTTCGAAGGCCCGGTCTTTTAATATGACGCGTTCTGCAAAACCACTGGTCATCTGGTTGTCTCTGGTCTGCCTTACGATCATCGTAATGGTGGTGGTGGGCGGCATCACACGGCTAACCCACAGTGGCTTGTCCATGGTGGACTGGCGCCCCTTGATGGGCATTATACCTCCTTTGACGGAAGCTGAATGGCAGGCCACGTTCGATATTTACAAGCAGTTCCCTGAATATCAAAAAGTCAACAGGCATCTCGATCTTGAAGGTTTCAAGAGTATTTTCTATTGGGAGTACGGACATCGGATTCTCGGTCGCCTGATCGGCCTCATTTTCTTTGTGCCATTTGTCGTCTTCCTGGTACTGGGTAAGATAGACCGGCAAATGGGCTTAAAGTTGCTGATTGCGCTGTTACTCGGCGGTCTGCAAGGTCTGATGGGTTGGTACATGGTCCAGAGCGGTCTCATCGATATGCCGCGAGTCAGCCACTATCGGTTGGCCGCACATCTTCTGCTGGCATTTCTGATACTCGG
>JBBDSF010000178.1:0-3444 GCA_040905125.1 Pseudomonadales bacterium
ACTTGGTGAGGGGAGCCATCATGTCTACCACATCGATGATCTGAAACTCGCCCTGTTTGCTCGCCTTGATGGGTTTTTGCCCGGTGATCATCAACATGGGCATGGCACCCAGCTGGGCGTAGGCCGCCGCCGTCACCAGGTTGGTGGCGCCTGGCCCCAGAGTGGCCAGGCAGACTCCGACGCGACCGGTGAGGCGGCCATAGGTGGCAGCCATAAAGCCGGCGGCCTGCTCATGACGGGTCAAAATCAGTCGAATGGAGGAATCCTTGAGTGCGTCCAGAAAATCCAGGTTCTCTTCGCCCGGCACCCCAAAAATGTACTCCACCTCTTCGCTTTCCAGTGCCTGGACGAATAGCTTGGCCCCATTCATGAGTTGTTTGCTCCAATCGGTTGGTTTTCGGTTTCACGTTCGGAAGGCCCCGGCTCGGCTTTTTCCACGCGGGTCACTTCTTGTTGGGGTTGAAAGGTCTCGGGGCTGGCCTCTTCGAGATAGTGCCGGTAGTGCTCCGGTGCCTGGTCGAAATCCAGCAGCGAACCGGCTGGGACATAGGGGAATATCTGATCGTAGCGGCGTATCTCAAATTGGTTAACGCGACGGTGCAGGTGAGTGCGGTTGAGCAGGTGCGGGTGTTTGTATCCTGTAGAGCCCAGAAGTTCGGCCGTGGCCTGCAGGGTTTTTCCGTGAAATTGAGCGACTCGGACTGCCTTGTCGGTCACCACCAGCCCTTTGTAGAGTCTGGGGTTCTGGGTGGTCACCCCGGTGGGGCAGCGGTTGGTATTGCAGGTCAGCGATTGTACACAGCCCAGGGCCAGCATCATGCCCCGAGCGCTATTACACAGGTCGGCACCCAGTGCCAGGTGCTTGATCAGGTGAAATCCGGTAAAAATCTTGCCCGAGGCGATTAACTTGACGCGCTCGCGCAAGTTGAAGCCAATCAGGCAGTTTTCCACAAACGCCAGGGCTTCGCGTAGCGGCATACCCACAGAGTTGGCGTATTCGAGCGGAGCCGCACCGGTGCCGCCCTCGCCGCCGTCCACGGTAATGAAATCCGGTGTTGTGCCGGTGGCCACCATGGCCTTGCAGATAGCAACGAATTCGCTTTCGCGCCCGAGAGCCAGCTTGAAACCGATCGGCTTACCGCCCGAGAGCTCGCGCAGCTGAACGATAAATTCCATCAGTCCTCGTGGGCTATCGAAAGCCCGGTGAGTGGGGGGTGAGTCAACTTCGCTCCCGGCGGGCACCTCGCGGATGCGGGCGATTTCCTCGGTGTTTTTGCAGGCAGGCAGAATGCCGCCGTGGCCCGGTTTTGCGCCCTGGGACAATTTGATCTCGATCATTTTGACGGTGTCGAGCCGGGCTTTTTCCCGGAATTTTTCCGGGTCGAAGTTGCCCTCGTTGTTCCGGCAGCCGAAGTAGCCGGTGCCGATCTGCCAGACCAGGTCGGCACCATCTTCCAGGTGGTAGGGACTGATCCCGCCTTCGCCCGTGTTGTGGTAAAAGTTACCCGACTTGGCGCCGCGATTGAGCGCCAGTATGGCGTTGCGGCTCAAGGCGCCAAAACTCATGGCGGATATGTTCAGAATGCTGGCACGGTAGGGTTGGCGGCAGTCGGGGCCACCGATGGTGACCCGCAACTCCTCCACCTCCTGGGCGGTTATGGCCGAGAGTGAGTGGCCTATCCACTCGTAGCCCGAGCGGTTAACATCCATGCGGGTGCCAAAGGGCACGGTGTCGGAGTCCCCTTTGGCCCGCTGGTAGACGACGCTGCGGAACATCCGGTTGATGGGCGTGCCGTTGGTGTCCGACTCGGCAAAGTACTGGCGGAAAAAAGGCCTGAGGTCCTCCATGACCCAGCGGCCTCGCCCGATCAAGGGAAAGTTGCGCCACAGGCTGTGCCGCTTTTGCAGGGTGTCGTAAAGGCCGATCAGAAACAACGGCAAGGCCAGGATCATCAGCCAGAGCGCCGGTGGCCAGAGGTAGCACAGCAGGGACAGGGCGGCGAAAAAGAGGGTGGACCAGGCGAGGTAGGTCTTGAGCATGCAGTCTTTTTTATTTTATGAGTGGGGTTGAGGTTTTCTTGCCACGAGGTCATCGTTGCCTTGATCTATAATTCGATACTAGATGAAATAATGATTTCATACAATATTGGAATTATTATCCCGCACAGCAAGCCTAATTTTTAATATCTGGATTGTTATTTTCTGATTCAGCATCTCCCCATTTCAGGGTATGGAAATCGAAGCCCTGTTCGATAGTAGGTTTCACGATCTGGAAATACGGAGAAATATCAAAATCGCGGGGTGTAAAGAGACTATGATGGCGAATATGCAAAATTTCTTCTTCCTGAATCCTGGCCTTTGGAACCCTTGATGGCACTGTCGTCATTAACGGCAAGATAGGATAACGGACTGACTGAAATGCCTGGGCGATCATGGAAGAGCAAATTGCCTGGGTGGGATCGCCGCTGCCAAGGGCTAGCAGCCGCCGCCGGAATTGTCCCGGGACCGGCGGTATTTGTATCAGATAGCGAATCAGATCAAGAATATTTTTCAGATCATACTTGTGGCCGAGGCGTAGCATCGCATGTGCTATAACAGCATCGATCTCGTCCGGGGCCAGGCCTATCGGTCGGCAAATACGTGTATGCAGTCCCGAATAAGTGCTGAACGGGACAGTGTGAACACCCTCGTTGATGTCAGCCTCAATCAATACATGTGGTTCTGCACCAAGCTGCGGTTCACCCATGGCATCACCAATATACAGGGCCGCATGTGACCAGGTAGACTGGGTCAGGTATTTAACCGCTGTACTGAACCGGCTATTGCCCTCAACCAGCAGTACATCCCCTTTTCTGAGTGTTGCGGCAGACAATTCCGATGGGGAAGTCGCCAAACTGATTTCAGAGCTTTTCTTGCCCGGCTGTGACAGATACCGGGCCAGGCGTTTGCCAACCAATTGCAAAATTGACATCAGAATCTCACCTGTACGATTTGCATCGCATCAGTTTATCAGTAGTCATAATCGCGCGTAAGCCCGGCATAACTGCTATTCAGAAAATGAGTATAGGAAGAATAAAGAAGAATAAACAGGTGATCCAGGGTTGTCCATCCAACATCACTGACCGGAATTCCCGGTGTTTCTCCGGACACAGCCCACAATCCCTGGAAGCTGTACTTCCTGGTTCTGATTGAAATTGTCGAACTAATGAGTGGCGGGATCGACAGTTTCATCTTGTTGTTTCTGTTCGATGTGTATCTTCCTTATGCAGAGTACCCTTGTTACCCATGTTTGATGCCATAATACGGCGTCACCAGGAGAATAACAGGCGAAGTAATGCAGCCAATAACCTTATTGATGTAAAATCCGTGATGTTCAGTTTGCAGACAAGGTTTCAATGATTGGACAGTCCGGCACGTCGCCGCCATCGCAGTGTGCAGTCATTT
>JBBDSF010000179.1:0-3436 GCA_040905125.1 Pseudomonadales bacterium
GCGATCCAGCAAGAGCTGGGCGCCAGGAGACGAAAGCGATGAGCAAGAAACGCAAGCTGTTCGATGAATTGATGGAAGGGGTGGATGCCATGCGTTCACAGCGCGAGGGTAAGATCACGCTGCGCACTCATGAGGTCGAAGCATTGCCACCGCTTGAGATCGGCCCCGCCGCCATTCGGGAGACGCGTGAAAAACTGCATGTATCCCGGGCGGTATTCGCCCGCCATCTGCGTGTATCGGTCCGTACGCTGGAAAATTGGGAGCAAGGCCGCGCCAAACCGAACGCCCAGGCGGCGGCCCTGATTCTGATGGTGGGTAAATATCCCGACACGCTTGAGAAGCTGCATTCGCTGGACGATGCTGCGGCATGAGAGTGAAGTCGTAAAGGATAGTCATGGAGGGATAGTCATGGACACCCACTCCTTGGTTTAGCCAAGCAATTATTTTTGTGGTCTGAACTTTGGGTGTCCATGAATTATCCTTAGAGGGACGATCTTGAGTGATCCCCCCTTCGAATGAGTCTGCTACGAGCTCCGTAGATCTTTTCCATCCGATTATGAGCCAATCCTCTAACGGTTTCGGAACACACGCCCATTCCGGAGTCCCTTGATTGTTCATACAGCCAGTCACTTTATGGATATATATGGATATTTTTATGGATATTGGCAGTGACCTCCTATAGAGTGACATTTGGATATATATGGATATGTTTTTGGATATGGCATGAAGCTCAATACCTTACACATCAGCGAAGACATTCTCAGCCTGATCGCTGAACTGGATGAATTTAAAGGGGCATGGCGGGCCTTGAGCACTCTTGCGCCTGAACGCCTGACAGCTCTGCGTCAGGTGGCGACTATCGAAAGTATCGGATCCTCTACTCGTATCGAAGGAGCAAGACTCTCAGACCGTGAAGTGGAGCAGCTCTTGTCAAGCCTGCATATCCAGACCTTTGAAACCCGCGATGAACAGGAAGTGGCGGGCTATGCCGCCGTCATGAACACCCTCTTTGAAAGCTGGAAGGATATTCCGTTCAGCGAAAACCACATCAAGCAGCTCCACAGAGATCTTCTGCAATATTCAGATAAGGACGGTCGCCATCGAGGCGAATACAAGAAACTGGACAACCATGTTGAAGCCTTTGATGAGGCGGGGAAATCCCTTGGTATCGTCTTTCAGACGGACAGCCCCTTCGAAACGCCGCGCCTCATGACGGACCTCGTTACATGGACGGCTCAGGCATTGGAAGCGAGGAAACCCCATGCCCTGATTGTCATTGGCGTGTTCATCGTGTCGTTTCTGGCCATTCATCCTTTTCAGGACGGTAATGGCCGCCTGTCACGAATATTGACCACTCTTCTCCTGCTTAAGGCCAGGTATCTCTATGTTCCCTACAGCTCCATGGAGAGCCTGATCGAGCGGAATAAGGAAGGTTACTATCTAGCCCTGCGCCAAACTCAGGGGACCATCAGAAGTGAAGCGATAAACTGGCAGCCCTGGCTCGAGTTTTTTCTCTCGCTGTTGCGGGAGCAAAAAAGAAAGCTGGAAGGAAAGATAGAAAAAGAAAAACTCATGCAAAAAACCCTGCCGGAGTTATCGCTCAATATTCTGTCGCTGGTGAAAAACCATAGCAGTATCACGGTCAGTGATGTAGTCAATGCCACTGGTGCAAACCGGAACACGATCAAGAGGCATTTGCAGAACTTAGTCAGCGCCGGTTACCTGCAAAAGCAAGGCGTTGGAAAAGGGACGCGGTATATTCTTGATTGATCAGCGTGTACCGGGTGTCCCGTAAGTTTAGCCCATTGCCATGCCTATTTAATCCTTACTTTCACTGCGCCGGGGTTTGAAGCTTCTGACTCAAAATCCAGGATATCACCGCGAAATTTCAAATCGCCCAGGGCTTGCAACACCTCCTCACGAATCCGTCCTGAACCAATAACCAGGCGAATACGCATCGCGGTGCCTTTGCGCGCCAGGTCGATCTCATCCCGCATCTTTCGAAGCGCCTCATGAACACGCTCTCCCTGATGCGCAATATCAACAGTGATGGTCGAGCCATCATGCTGAAGATTCATTGCGTTGTCGCATTTTGGGCAATTGAGCGTGGTCTCACAGACGCTCATGCCGCAAAACAGGCAAATTCTTTCCATCGTTGTTGCTCAGGTGAATATGCAGAAGAAGAAGCGGGCTACTCGCAAGTATAAATAGTCACCCAAGAAAGTCATGGACTCATGGACTCATGGACACCCACAACCTGGTTTAGCTAAGCAATTGTTTTCGTGGCGTAGACATTGGGTGTCCATGAATTACGTTGGGTGTCCATGAATTACGATATTCATAAAATACAATTCATGAATTCCATACACCCCCTCATTGGGCGGCATTCTCGCTGGGGGTTAGCGGGGTCAGTGGGAAAGTCTTGGAGGGAAAGTCTTGGACACCCACACTTTGGTTTAGCCAGGCAACTGTGTTTGCGGATCTATATTTTGGGTGTCCATGAATTCAAAGAAATCATGGCTAATACCCCTCTCCTGGACTACAATTTTATCTAGACAGGCTAGATTAAGCGAGGATAGTCATGGTTTGGCAACTACAGGATGCAAAGAATCGCTTCAGTGCGCTGGTCAAGGCGGCGGAAAACGAGGGTCCCCAGGTGATCACGGTCCACGGGCGGGAGAAGGCGGTATTGCTCTCCGCCGAGGCCTATCAGCAGTTGATCCAGCGTCAGGGCAGTTTGCTCGAGTTCTTTCAGACGTCCCCTTGGGCAGAAACTGATCTGGATATCTCCCGCTCCAGGGATACGGGCAGGAACGTCGAACTGTGAATTATCTGCTTGATACCTGCCTGTTGTCCGAGTTGCGTAAACCGGAACCGGATGCCGGTGTGGTGGCCTGGATTTCCGAAATGGATGAATCCAGCCTGTTTGTCAGTGTGCTCTGTCTTGGAGAGATTCAGAAAAGGGTCGCCAAGCTTGAAGATGGTCGGCGCAAGAATGCCTTCCAGCACTGGCTCGAACACGATCTGGTACGCCGCTTTGAAGGGAGGATTCTGCCTCTCGATCTGGACATGGCGTTGGAGTGGGGCCTGCTCAGTGCGGCTACCGAGGTCCGGGGTAAACCTGCACCACTTGTCGATGCGCTGCTGGCCGTGACGGCGATTACCCGCAATCTCATCCTGGTGACACGCAACGACAAGGATTTCGCCGGCTTTCCGGTAAAGGTATTGAATCCTTGGGGGCAGGGTTGACGCTTTCTCGAAGGGCGATTGCAGGTAGTCATGAGGTGGTCATGGACGCCCACACCTTGGTGAATTATGTCAATACAGTTGTATTGACAAAACATTCTGTAAATCTATACTGCATGGGTAATGAAAAAAACGGCCAAAACAGAACAGCTTCAAATCAGGGTCTCGCCTGAGGAGAAACGGGCTATCA
>JBBDSF010000180.1:0-15513 GCA_040905125.1 Pseudomonadales bacterium
TGGACTACGGTTGGTGAAAAATGAAAGTGGGTATGCCCCTTATCTCGAAGACAAGCCAATATCTACAGTTACCCAGCGCATGGAAGTTCTTCGCAAGCGTTATGGTCAACGATTTCAGGAAGGGCGTCTGGAGGAGTTTGTTCGCAATCGCTTCGACATCAATGATAATGTTGAATTGCTGGTTCTGCGTTCGGTAGAGATAGACAGTCACTTCGAAAATCATCCCGACACCGCGCCAACAGAAATCATCAGTGCGCTAAAGCGCATCCGGGTGGCTATACATAAGCTGAAGGCCGCTGGTTTTAGCGAAGTCGTGATTGCTACCGACCATGGATTTTTTATGAATACCCATGCCGGAGCGGGCGACACCTGTAGCAAATTACCCGGTGATTGGCTTAACGAACATCAGCGTTGCTTGTTGGGCGAGGGCAGTAGTGATAATCACCACTATTTGTTGAGCGCCGAAAAGGCTGGCATTCGCGGTGATTTTACCAGTATCGCCGGGCCATTGAGCATGGCGTCCTATAAAGCCGGAATGCTCTATTACCACGGCGGCGCTTCGCTGCAGGAATGTGTGGTGCCTGTTATTACCCTGCGGCTAGATGCACCAGAGCAGACATCGGTGTCACAGGCTACCGTTGCCTTGAACTATAAGAACGGCGCAAAACGCATTACCACCCGCCTGCCCGTTATCGAAATTAGCCTTGACTCTCAGGATATGTTCTCGGTGGAAAGTGACTTTGAGATTCTGCTTGAAGCCCACGACAAAAAAGGCAACGTGGTTGGTGAAGCAAAACCCGGTGGTCTGGTTAACCCGGCAACCGGCACCATTACGTTGAAGCCTGGCGACAAAGTACAAATCACCTTGAAGATGCAGATGGAATACGAAGGCAAGTTCAAGGTAAAAGCCCTTAATCCGTCCACCATGGTTACGTTCTGCCAGTTGGATTTGGAAACCGACTATACGGTGTAGCCTATGGATGAATTAGATAGAAAAATCACTGGTATTTTCGATGGCAAGCTCGTACGAAAGGATCTTCTTCACCGCATCAAGAAGGGAACCAATGTTCCAACCTTCGTACTGGAATTTCTACTGGCAAGATACTGTGCCAGTGATGACGAAGCTGAAATTCAAGGTGGAATGGAGGCCGTGCTTGAAACTCTTAATGATAACTATGTGCGGGCTAATGAGGCAAACAAGGCACAATCTTTTGTTGCCACCAAAGGTAAGCACCGGTTCATCGATAAAGTACATGTCAACTACGTTGAGAAAGACCGTCGCCATTGGGCCGCGCTGGAGAACTTTGACTCCCGGCGTGTAGCCATCTCTGAGAAGTTCTACCGCGATAATGACAGGCTGCTACAGGGTGGGCTATGGTGCGAAGTGACGATAGCCTACAATGAGATTGAAGACGACGACTACGCGTTCTATATCGAAGACCTTCGTCCAATACAGCTGAGTCGATTTAATTTTGACCAGTACCGCGAAGGCAGGGAGCAATGCACACGTGATGAGTGGTTGGATATCGTGTTGCGCTCGGTGGGGTTGGAAGCCAGTAAGTTAACACCGCGTGTAAAGTTACACTTCATTGCCAGGCTGCTCCCACTGGTAGAGCCCAACTTCAATTTCATTGAACTGGGGCCGCGCGGCACTGGAAAATCCTATTTCTATAGCGAGTTCTCTCCCTATTCCACCTTGATCAGCGGTGGTCAGGCCACAAAAGCAACACTTTTCTACAACAACCAGCGCAAGAAGATCGGCCTGGTGGGCTTTTGGGATACGGTGGCCTTTGATGAGGTGGGTGGCATCAAAATTAAAGATCCCGACACCATCCAGATAATGAAAGACTTTATGGCGAATGGTCGTTTTTCTCGTGGTGTTGAAGTCATTGCCGATGCCTCCATGGCATTCGTTGGCAACCTGGATCTTTCTGTCAGTCAGATTGTGAATTCCGAGGTCTATGATCTTTTTCAGCCGCTGCCCAAGGAGTTTGACTTGGCGGTCATGGATCGCTTCGCCTGCTATCTACCTGGTTGGGAGATGCCTAAGAACGGCAGTGAGTTCTTAACCAATAATTATGGCTTTATCACTGACTACTTGGCGGAGGCCTTCCATCACCAACTGAAGCAGACCAACCGTTTTGAAGAGGTCAATAAGCGCATTCGTCTGGGTTCGTCGGTGGAAGGCCGGGATGAAAAGGGCATTAAGAAGACCGTTGCAGCCTTTTTGAAAATTCTGCATCCCTCATCAGCGCCTTCAGACGAGGAATTCAGAGAGTATGTCGAATATGCGGTTGAATGCCGTAGACGCGTTAAAGAACAGATGAACAAGCGCAAGTCCGATGACGAATTCGCCAAGATCAATCTCTCTTATATTGGCAGCGATGGTAAAGAAGTCATCGTTTATTGTCCTGAATCCAAGGCAGCCCCAGCAACGCAAGAGCCGGTTAGGAGAGATATACATACCGACGAAACGCCTGAACACGCGGCTGATGAAGAGGAAGAGACTGTAGCAGTGCCATCGCCAAAACGTGTGGTTTCAGCCGCTCCGGTGACTGACGAGATCATCACGGAAATTCCTGAAGAGCCAATAATAGAGGAGCTGAAAGAGCAGCACTACACCATTCATTACGGTGCAACAGGTTACAGTTACGAGTCGATTGTCGGTCCCTATCTAGAAGGAGCCAAGTCGATTGAAATTGAAGATCCCTATATTCGCGTTACTCACCAAATACACAATTTTGTGCGTTTCTGTGAAGCCATTATCAAGGTGCCAACGGTCCGCAAGATACGTTTAGTCACTAGCTACGACGAGGATACTGACGTTAAGGAAGTGTCCGAGCGATTGAGTGGGCTTAAACAAAGCCTGTTGGAGCTTGATATTGAGCTGGAGTTGAAAGTAAACGAACGCATGCACGACCGCGAAATCCGAATCGATAACGGCTGGACCGTAAAGATAGGTCGTGGTCTGGATTTTTACCAGAGACCAGACAGTTGGTTTGGCGTTGGGGCAAATGATCTCAATCTAAGAAAGTGTCTAGAGACAAAGGTGGATATCTTTAAACGCTGAGTTAGTTTTGTGTCAGCTGCTGGGATCACACGGATAAGAAAATATACGGAATAGCGGGTAGCTGATGCAGCAGGTTATACACTTCATATTGGTCCCAGACGGCAGTGCAGCCCGCAGGCTTCGTCGGTTGCTTGCCACACAAGCACCTCGTCAGGGAATTCTTGTCGGTACCTGGCCGGAACTGATCGAGCAGACCAAAAGTGCTTATTTGATCTCACCGCAGGCGGGTGAATGGAAAACACGTTTTCATGGCGCGCTTGAAAATATACCGGATGCATTCTGGTCCAACAGCTTTGAGGTGGCGCCCGAAGAAACGGCAGCTGAAGTCGAGGCGGCGCTTTCTCTCCTTGTGGGTGCAACAGAAGCGGGCAGCGAGGTTGCCATCGCGGATCCTGACAAGCTTACGGTACGGCCCCGTAAGCATATTCAGGATATTGTGCGATTACTCCATGAGCTTGATGGCCTATTGCCCGATGAGCTACTAGCCATACAGCAGCTTATCGCCGCCGAATCCAATACCGCCATACGAAAGCTGGTGGTTTGCCATATTGAAGGCTTCCCCTCGTTGACGCGCTGGCAAGTCGCGTTGATCGACAAGCTGAGTGCGGACGCTGGAATTGAGATCGATGCTGAATTGATGCGTCTTCTGGAATCGCTATTGCTCGATGCTTCCCCAATACCGCCGCAGACCAGTCTGCACGCTTTACAACAACACCTGTTTGCTACGCCGCAGGAAAAAGCGCCGCTGGATACTACCGTGCAATGGCTGGGTGTTAGGGATTTTCTCGAAGAAACCGAAGTTGCTGCTGGCATGGTTCAGCAGATGCTGGCAGAAAACACGGATTTATCGCCATCGGACATTGGGCTGCTGATGCCCGATACCTTTGAATGCTCGCTCGCTGTCAACGATGCTTTTTCTGCGGCTGGACTTCCTCTTTCAGGATTGCCTGTGGATCACTGGCAACGGGATCTTGGGCGTGAAGCGCTTTTTCATTTTCTGTATTGCCGTCAGAAGCCTTCACCAGCGATGGCACTGGCCGTTTGCTTGTCTTCACCCTTGATGCCCTGGTCAAAAGAGCAGGGTGCCGAACTGGCTCAGGCCGTGATGGATGGCGATTATCGATTACGACCATTCCCATCGGCGACACAGTCCGACCGACAGATGCTGGATCTCTTGCGTGATGGTGATGAGAGTGCAGAAACGTTGGCGGCGGGGATTCAGGCATTTGTGGGTTTGCTGGATGGAGGCGAGCAATTCGAGTCACACGTCTATCATGCAAAAGCGACGGCCGAAGAGTTGCGCGCAGCGTTGGCAGGAATGACGGATATCGATTGGGCCCCGCTGCGGCGATTAACAAGCCCGAAGAATATCAGCACCGGCGAATCGCCGAATTTCAACCTGGAGGGCATCACGGTATGGCGTGAAACCCACGAGGCTTGGCGCCCGGTTCGCTTTCTGATCGTGCTCGGTTTTGCATCCGGCCATTACCCCGTAGCCAGTGCAGATTCCGCGGTGTTTGTCTCCGATGATTTGCTCGCTCTTCGGGCCAGCTTGGGTTTATCGCTTGCAACGCCTGCAGACCAGATGCGCGACCGACGGTCGCGATTTAAACGCCAGTTGGCAACGGTTGCCGATTTTGTGTGCTTTATGATTCCTCGCAGGGATTCCAGTGGCGCATCACAGTCACCTTCGGAGTCGCTGGTATTCATGGGCCAGTTGTATAGCGGCATCGATGACGGGGAATCCCTGATCCTGGAGATGGACGTTGCGACAGACCGGGATCGTATCCGATTCCTGCCGCAGGCAGCACCAGAGGCGCCCCGGTTACCGCGAGCCATTGTCGCTGAAGATATCCAGTTCGGATGTGATCTGCTGACGCTACGAACCGATGCAGAGGGCAACCTTCGACCCGAATCGCCCAGTAGCCTGGAGACCTTGATGGTGTCCCGGTTGGCCTGGTTGTTACGCCGAATCGACGCAGAACCCCAAGGCTGGGAGCCTGAGCGCCCCAATGTCATGTTGTTGGGTATTCTGACCCATCAGGTGTTTGAGGAGCTTTTTCAGGTGTCGCGCCCGATACCTGATCCTCAGACTATTGACTCACAGATTGAGCCGCTGCTGGATTCAGCCATCAGAACTCATGCGCCATTCCTGCGCGCCGCGCAATGGCAGGTTGAGCGGAAGCATTTGGCATCCAGCATTTACAAGGCCGCCCTGGCGTGGCGTGAGGTGTTGGTGACCTTGAAGGCAGACATTCTCGGTACGGAGGAGTGGCTTCAAGGGACGCTCGATGGCCTGCCTATTCATGGCCAGGCGGATATTTTGCTGGGGTTGCCCAATGGTCGATTGCTAGTGGTTGACTACAAGCGATCCAGTGCCAACAGCCGCAGGCCTCGGATGCAAAAAGGCTACGACAGTCAGGCAAACCTTTACCGCACCATGCTGCAAACGGGAGGCCCCAAGAGCGAAGACAATGCTGCGTTGCTGGACAGGCTGCGGGCAGGGGACACCACCGGCATTGTGTATTTCATGACGAATGACCAGACCTCTCTTTCAGATGCGTTAGTGGTGGAATCCGGCGCCATCCCGGGTTGGGAGGTTCTGGAAGGCGATGTGGCGTATCTGGCTATGGGCCTTATCAGGGAGCGACTGCGGGAGGTGAGTGCAGGCCAGTTGTATTTGAACCGGGAGGGTGATGCGCAGTTTTTCGACAAGCAAGCGGGCGTGAAGCCTTATGCACTGGATAACAGTGCGCTCATCTCGCTATTTACGGTTCCCGGTGAAGCCAGGGAGGCCGAATAATGTTGCCCGCATTGACGATCATTCCCGCCGGCGCAGGATCCGGTAAGACCTATACCATCCAACAGCAGTTAGGTGAATGGGTGGTAGAAGGCCGCATCGCGCCCGAACGCATTGTGGCGGTGACATTCACGGAAGCGGCGGCTGCAGAGCTGCGTGAACGCATTCGCGCGAAGCTGCTCAGTCTCGGTCACTTGGAGGATGCCCTAAAACTGGATCAGGCCTATATCTCTACGATTCACGGTTTTGGATTGAGATTGCTGACCGAGTTTGCCTTCGACGCAGGACTATCCCCCAGGCCCCGCCTGTTAAATGAGGATGAAGAAAACACGCTCATCCGATTGGCGTTGGCGCGAACCGAAAAAGCGGATGTCATCACGTCAAATCTGGCCAAGTTTGGCTACAGCTACGATTTTATTTCCCAAAAGAGTGCCGAGGAGGGCTTTCGCGATGATCTGCTGAGGATCGTTATGTTACTTCGATCAGCAGGTTGGTCAGAAGAGAGCGATACATACTCGGCGTTTGCTTCTAAATGGATCAGTGAACGCTATGGCATAACCGGAGATGGCGAACAACTGACTGCGCGATTGCAGCAGGCAGTAAGGCGCCTTCTGGATGTATTTCCTGAAAATTTGTCCAGAGAGTTCGGTAATAACGCCACTGCAGAGAGGGAATTCCGGCGCGATTATCGGAACCTGAGAGCCGCGTCCACCGGCGGTGTTTTGAGTGGCGATTGGAAGTTGTGGAAGGAGCTGCGCGTACTCCGTAAGTCCAAACGGGGTTGCCAGTTACCCGATGGTTATGATGATTTGGCCGATGCCGTTATCGAAGCCGCCGATGCATTGCCTGCGCACCCGGGCCCGCGTGAACAAGCGGTTTTACATATTGAGTCCCTGATAGCGGCAGGGCAGGAAGTGCTGGTTCATTATGCGCAAGCCAAGCGTGAAGCCGGGCTGGTCGATTACGGTGACATGATCGCCATGGCGGCGGAAATGCTTCGCAGCCGTCCGGATGTGTTGAACACCGTCGTACAGCGTATCGACTGCCTGGTCGTGGATGAGTTTCAGGACACCAACCCGCTTCAGTTTGCCTTGTTGTGGCAGTTGAAAGACGCCGGGGTACCAACGGTTACAGTGGGTGATTTGAAGCAGGCGATTATGGGATTTCAGGGCGCTGACCCGCGCTTATTCGATGCGCTGATACGTCAAAATCAGGATGTTGCCACGCCGTTAACCAGTAACTGGCGATCCCAGCCAAACCTGATGCATTTTATCAATGCGGTTGGCCCCGGCTTGTTCGGCGATGAGTACGTTCCACTGGCACCGCAGGGTGCTGAAAGTACTCAAGAGCCGATCGAACTGATTGATTTCGCGGTAAAGGCCAAAAAGGGGCCGCACACGGTTAGGGCTCTATCCGTTGGTGAACGGCTGAAGTCATTGCTGGAAGATTCCTCTCAGCAAATTACGGATCGGCGTACAAAACAGCGTCGTAGGCTGCGCGGCGGGGATATCGCAGTTCTTTGCCCCACCCATAAGATGTTGGCCGATTATGCTGATGTATTGCGAGCCCAGGGACTTCGCGTAAGACTACAAGAGGATGGTTGGTATTCCTCATGTGTTGTACAGCTCGCCTGTCAGGCCATGGCTTATGTGGCCAACCCCTCGGACCGTCATGCAGCCCTGTACCTGGCCGTCACTGAACTGGGCAGCCTCGATCTGAAAACAGCTCTCGAGCAGCTGATTACCGATGGAAGGATCGTTGACCCGGTATTGGCTCAGTTGGATGTGCTGGCAAGTAATGTCAAAGACCGGACACTGTTTGCATTGATGGCCGATACCTTTGCCGCGATGGGTCTCTTTGATGTGGTGTCTGTATGGCCGGATGCTGACCAGTCCCGGGCGAACCTGCTTCGTTTGCAGGCGGAGGCTGGCGAATTTATGGATGCCAATCGTGAGGCACTCGCTAGTGGCGGCTACCACGGTTCCGGCATTCAAAGCTTCCTGGCCTGGCTGAATGCCAAGGTTGAGCAGAAGGACAAGAATAATCAGCCGGGCCCGCGTGTCATCGATGAAGATGCCATTCAGCTGGTGACTTGGCACAGCTCAAAAGGCCGGGAATGGCCTGTGGTCGTAGCATGTGGCATGGACAAGAGCTTGCGCCCGCGATTACCCAACATGGCGCTGGGATACAGCACGTTTGAGGATCTGTCCCAGCTTATCGAAAAGGCCCAGATCGAGTATTCGCCTAAATTTACCGCATCTGAGTCTGACGATCAGTTCCTGGGAGATCTTGAACTTGCTACCCTGCTGGAATCGCGACGATTGATCTATGTCGCCATCACCAGAGCGCGAGAAAAGCTGGTACTGGAATGGCCGAGTTATTTGGCGGGGAAAGACGGACTGACCTACTGGTCGATACTGGCCGCAGAGACCACCGTGTCGCCTCAAACAGCGACAATTACCGTTGGCGATACTTCTTTCCCGTGTTTGATCGGCGAAGGCGCATCCGAGCTTCCAGATGATTTTGGTGTTGATGACGGGACAACCCCAGAGGTGTTGGCCACCATTGGCCGCAGGGCGATACAGCGCGGAGTCGTCCCGGACGGATTGGTCCCGGACAGTGTTGTGCCTTCGGGACTGGATAGTGTTCAGAGCTCGGAGACAGCCAGGCAGCCATTGGAGTCAATCAGCTATCATGAAGGGTTGGAGCTCGAGATCGAGCTCACCGGTACGACGCTCGGTACCTTTCTACACCGTTGTTTCGAGGTCGTTGGCGCTAACCCAGATCTTGCCGGGCATATTTCGGACGTTACAGGCGTCGATCTGAGCGACAGAGCTGCCTCCAGCATCGCTGCCAGTGTGAGTAGCTTCGAGCAGTGGGTGACAGATCGCTTCTCAGCAACAGCTATTTATCGGGAACTCCCGCTGTTGGGAATTGATGATAACGGTTCCGTGGTATCTGGCACCGCCGACCTGGTGCTGGAAACTGATGGTGGCGTATGGATTATTGACCACAAGTCAGACCAGGTTAAGGAGCCGGAACTGGCGTTCAATATTTACCGGCCACAGCTGGAATGTTATGCAACATTGCTACGGAGCATGGGGCATAACGTGTTGGGCTTGGGGATTAACTGGATTAGAAGGGGAGAGGTGGTATTACAACACCGCAGACACTGAGTGCTAATTATGGTTTTGGTGGATTGGCAGCCAGTCTCGCGTAGAATTCGATAGCATATTCGATGCCGGAATCCTCAAGCGTCTCCGCCAATTGGCGGGCGATGTCCACGGCCGTTGTCACATCCAGGCTCGCGCAGGCAGCTGAAGCAATTCGCGCGTGGAAGCCGGCAGAGGTGCCTGTGAATCGGCGTCTTGGCCTCGTTCGGCGATGATCACAGCCGCGGCCTTGCAGGCGCTGATGAGCGCGCCCTCTCGTGGTCCTGTTTCGTCTGCAGCGGCGGTTCCTGTTCGTCGAGATGTGGTAACGATTTTGACATCCAAGTATCCGACGGTTGTTTCAGGTAAGTCTATCAAAAACGGCCTTCAGGCTACAGAACGCTTCGCTACATCGTCATACCGGTAGTGCCGGGAGGAACTTCACCCCGGCGGAAGAGCCGAGGCGGATATGACGGGAGGATAACGGTCCGTCGGTGCGATAGACTGACGACATGATCCTGTCGGATATGCCCAGCGGTTGCTCGTTAATGATAAATCACTTTTAAAGTATACTATAAGATTTTGATTTATATATGTTTGCTGGTATCAGCCTGCGCAACAGGAGAGCGCCGAGACATCTTTTTCAAACGACTGAGCACACAGCTTTAAGCCCTCGACCATGGTGAGATAAGGGAATAATTGATCTGACAGATCGCTCACGGTCATCCTGTTGCGGATGGCCAGCGCGGCGCTTTGGATGACTTCGCCGCCCTGGTGGGCGAGCACCTGAGTACCAATCAAACGATCGCTATCCGCATCGATAACCAGCTTGATAAAGCCGCGGGTATCGAAATTGGCCAGCGCCCGCGGGACGTGTTCGAGTTCCAGCACCCGGCTGTCTACATTGATCCCTTCGCTGTTCGCTGCGTCTTCGGAAAGCCCAACGGTTGCCACCTGGGGGTCGGTGAAAATCACGGCCGGCATGGTCGATAAGTCCAGACGAGCATCGCCACCGGTCATGTTGACGGCGGCGCGCGTGCCCGCCGCCGCGGCCACATAGACGAATTCCGGCATGGTACTGCAGTCGCCGGCTGCATAAACATGCGGCAATGTCGTGCGCATGTGATCATCGACCTTAATGGCACCGTTAGAATCGGTGCTCACGCCGATGGCGTCCAGGTTGAGGCCGGCAGTATTCGCGGGCCGGCCGGTTGCGACTAACAACCGGTCAGCACGAAAGTCGCCACGATTCGTATCCACGACAAACTCGTCACGGGCAAAACGGACCTGTTCTGCCCGGCAGTGCATTTGCACCTCAATGCCTTCCTGTTCGAACGCGCGGGTGAGGCCCGCACCCAGCGCTGGATCTTCACGTGACAACAACGTATGCCGGGCGAGGATGGTCACCTGCGAACCGAGGCGCCGGTACGCCTGCGCCAGCTCGACAGCGACCACCGAAGAGCCGATCACGATCAGGCGTTCGGGCAGCGCGGGCGTGAACACCGCGTCATCGGAGGTCCAGTAAGGCGTGTCTGCCAGTCCTTCTATCGGTGGCAGCGCCGGCGACGACCCGGTCGCGATCAGAAACCGGTCCGCTTGCAATAGCTGTTCGTTGCCATCCTCAGAACGCACCAGTAGCGTATTTGCATCCTCGAAAGAAGCGTGGCCCCGAATCAAGGCCAGGCGAGGATTGCTGTCCAGAATGTTCTGGTATTTGCTCGCGCGAAGTTCTTCCACTCGCGCGGCCTGCTGGCGCACCAGCAGTGGGCGGTCTATATGCGGTTCGTGATCACCAATCCCTTCGAACGGATTGTGGCGTTGTTGTTCAGCAAGCTGCGCGCCCTGGATCAGAATTTTGGAAGGAATGCAGCCGACATTGACGCAGCAGCCGCCAATCACGTCTCCGGATTCAATCATGGTTACCCGGGCACTGTTTTCCGCGGCCTTGATGGCACAGGCGAAGGCAGCCGACCCACTGCCGATAATGGCCACGTGCAGCTCGTGCCCATCTTCGCAGGGTTCACACGCCATATCTTCATTGTTGCACTCAGTATGGTTCATTACCCTTGTCTCTCCTGACTATCATCGCTACTTGGTCCGTTGCCCTGGTGCCTTCTGTATAACGCGTAGGCTGTCAGTCCGATAAAGAACACCAGTGCGGGCAGGAGTACATAATCAAGATAGCCGGTCACCGCTGACAGGCCGATCACGCCAAGCAGGATGACCAGGACCGGTGTGAAACAGCACAGGGCAGCGATCACAGTGCCCCCAATGCCAAATTGCAAAAGTGTACGATTGTTCATAAGCAGCTCTCACGAGGTTGGTGTTGCTGGATAACCGGCATTGGTCGAAGCCTGGCCGATCTGCTCAGAGGTCGTGACTGCCGGGTCGAAAGTCACAGTCGCTGATTTGGTCTTGAAATCCACGCTTACAGATTTGACGCCATCGACTTTTTCCATTGCGGTGCGTACGGTAATCGGGCAGGCCGCACAGTTCATTTTTTTGACGGCAAAAGTGATCGTCTTCTCCGATTCGGTGGCCTGCGCATAGATTGGCGAGTCAAAGCCACTGCAGATGAGTAGCAGGCTAAAAACTGTGGCCATCCTGATTAAGTCGCGTTTCATGTTTCTCCTCCTGATAGAACGCCTCATAGAAAACTCTTAGTAGAAAACGCTTAGTAGAAAAAGGGTGCCCAGACATTAACGGTTGCTGAAAGCAGCACGAGCAGGGTGGCCACCCACAGAAGCGCTTGGCTAATTCGGCCGACCATTGGCCGGTCACAATAACCTGTTGCTGAACACGTCTTTTTCGGGCGGAAGTACACAAACCAGAAACTCCCCGCGAGGAGGAGTGCGGTTATTGCTAAAAAGTACAATTTGTAGGGTGCAAGGACAGTGAGGTTACCGACCCATACGCCGCTGATTCCGAGCGTGACAAGCAATAATGGTGCTATACAGCAGGATGAGGTCAATAACGCGCCGATCAAGCTGCCAGTGACAAACAATCGTTGCCGTGCTGTTTTGGGCATGTCCTGGTCAAGTGTTTCGTCCATCATTAACTACTGTTTTCCGGTGGCTGCATTTTGATATGCTATACCCTAAAGGCTGTAGTGCCTACAGGGTCAAGCTCCTTATATGCCATGGAAGCAGGATGAACGAGAAACACAGCAAGCGGAAACCGATGAAACGCGGTCAACTGGCAGCGCGTACGGGATGTAACCCGGAAACCATCCGCTATTACGAGAAAATTGGCCTGGTGCCGGAACCGAGACGTTCCGGCGCCGGTTATCGTCTTTATGATGAAACCTATGAAAGACGGCTGCGATTTATCATGCGGGGCAGGGAGCTCGGCTTTCCAGTTGAAGACCTCAGAGAGTTGCTCGATCTCGTCGATCGACGTGCCGTCTCGTGTCGTGACGTGGAGAAACTGGGCGAGGCGCAGCTCAAGTCGGTTCGTGACAAGATTGACGATTTGAAACAGATAGAAAAAGTGCTGAAGGATACGGTTGACGCCTGTAGCGGGGAGGACGTCCCGGAATGTCCCCTGATTGATACCCTGTTTGGTGTACGTGGATAAATTTTGCATGAACCTGACTGTCCACGGGGGGCGAACTATTCGTGCCAGAATACTTTAATAATCGCGTTCAAGTCTCTGATTTATAATCCAAAGCGGTAAGGATCATCGGAAAGGCCGGCGACGCGCCAGGCAGCGGCCTGGGTCAATTCAATTAGCCCACCGACGTTGCCCTGGGCCATGATGGAACCCTGTATGTTGCCGACGGCTATAACGATCGCATTCAGGCCTTTGAGAAGGAAGGGACATGCTTGCACAAATGGGGTGGTCCGTTTGCCTTCATCTTTGGCCTTTTTATTATTTAACATAATATACATTATGCGCATGTCCAGAAAATACTAAGATAAGAAAACGGATAAGTAACCACACCCCGAGCTACCCCAGAACCGGAGCTGTGCTGTCAGAACAAATCATGCCAGATTTATCCGGGAGTCTATTCGGGGGTCAATGTGAACAGATTATCTCGAATCAGCTGTGGTTCTCCGGCGACCTTTGACCTGGGCAGTGTTCCGGTACAGGTGTACCCTGGCTGGCAAAGCAACCTAACGATGTCATGGAACCGATTGACCGATTGGTGTATGCATTCACAGGACATTGTCAGTATACTTTTAAAAACGCTGAATCGACCGCCGGGCGTCCATTCAGCTATAAAATTAATAACGATTCCAGGCCAGGGTAAGTTTTTATGGAATGTCCGAAGTGTCAGGCAAAAATGGAAGAAGTAACGTATGGGCGGACTCTGACTGTTGACCGCTGTACCGGCTGCAAAGGGCTGTGGTTCGATGTTGGGGAAGCCGAATCGCTCAAGGGAAAGTGGATGTCGGAGTTTGTGGACAGTGGTGACCCCGATGTAGGCAAAGAATACAACAAAATTGAGCAGGTCGGCTGCCCTCGCTGCGCGAAAATTATGGACAAACTGGCTGATCCTGATCAACCTCACATATGGTATGAGGCCTGCCCGGAGCACGGACTGTTCTTTGATGCCGGTGAATTCACGGACTACAAATATGAAACGCTGCTGGATAAATTTCGCAGTTTGGTGGCCAGGAAAAGAACCTGATCACCGGCGACAACAACAATAAAACAGAAGTGGCAAGTCAATGCTAATAACGTTCTACGGAGTTCGAGGTTCTATCGCCGCCCCGGGACCGAAGACCGTCAAATACGGCGGAAACACGGCCTGTGTCCATGTTCGCTTGAAGAGTGGAAAAAACCTGATACTCGATGCGGGCACGGGTATTCGGAAACTGGGGATGGAGATGGTCAAGCATGAGGAGCCCCTGCTCCTGCTGCTCAGTCATGGCCACTGGGATCATATCCAGGGTTACCCCTTTTTCGACCCTATCTATCAAAAAGACCGGGAAATCGTTATCTGTCAGGGTATCGAGGAAAGTACGATTTCCTTGCGGGGATTACTCGAACAAATGGATGGTTCCAACTTTCCGGTACACGCGGGTGACCTGCCCTCAAATATTTCAACCATCCACGAAGTCGAAAGCTATCTGGCCAGGCAGGACTTCAAAACTGTCAGGCAGAACCTTAATCATCCCGGTGGTGGCCATGCTTACCGAGTCGAGGAAGACGGCGTGTCTTTCGCATTCGTCACCGACAATGAGCTGAATCCTCCAAATACACCGACGACTTCGTACGATGAGTGGGTGGAATTCTGCTCCGGTGTGGACGTCCTGATTCATGACGCCCAGTATCAGGAACGGGACATGCCCCTTAAGCACGGATGGGGTCATTCTCTAATATCTCAGGTTCGAGAGCTGGCCGTGGATGCGGGGGTTAGAAATCTGGTGATGTTTCACCATGACCCGGAAAGAACCGACAGCGAACTCGATGAGATCGCCATTGAGAACGCCAATTATTTCAAGTCCAGAAACGCGAATATCGGTTCCTATATTGCAGCTGAAGGCTTATGTATGGAGTTAAGCGCAAAATCGAGTGCCCAGGTAAGTACGCTTAGCGTCAACGAGTTATAAGAATCTGTTTGATGCGGGTCGTATCCTTTAACGTCAATAGTATTCGTGCGCGCTTGCACCAACTCGAAGCGGTTGTCCACACACATAATCCCGACATTATCGGCTTGCAGGAAACCAAGGTCTCCGACGATGACTTCCCGCTTGCGGAGATCGAGGCCCTTGGTTACCACGTGCAGTTTCACGGCCAAAAGAGTCATTATGGTGTCGCCCTCTTGTCTCGCGTTTCACCTTTGACAGTAAAAAAAGGTCATGAGGACGATACTGCCCAGGCTCAATCCCGACTGGTCAGTGCCGAGTTTCCCCTCGCCGACGGTCGCCGGCTGACGCTCATCAACGGGTATTTCCCCCAGGGTGAAAGCAGAGATCATCCGGAAAAGTTCCCGGCCAAGGAAGCCTTCTATAAACGATTGAAAAGTCATGTTGAGACCTGCCACGACCCTGCAGATCCTTTGATCCTGATCGGGGACATGAATGTGGCACCTGTTGATCAGGATATCGGGATTGGCGAAAAGAACATGAAACGCTGGCTGAAGGAAGGCAAGTGCTGCTTCCTGCCTGAAGAGCGAGAGTGGCTTGATTGGCTTATTAATTGGGGCATGGTGGATGTTTTCAGGCACCACTACCCGGATACCGACGACCGATTCAGCTGGTTTGACTACCGGAGTCGAGGTTTCGAGCGTGATCCCAGACGTGGCCTGCGTATTGATTTGATCCTCGCTTCACGCGGCATCCTGGAGCACACCCTGGGTGCGGGTATAGATTACGACATTCGGGCCATGACCAAACCGTCTGACCACTGTCCGGTGTGGGCCGATTTTGGGCTGGAACTCCGCGACGGGGATGCTGCCGCTTAAGTTAGCGGTGATCGTGAAAACTGTTGATTTCGTCACGAACCTCGATGGCCTTTTCTCGCGCCCTTTCCGCGTAATCCTC
>JBBDSF010000180.1:15613-19324 GCA_040905125.1 Pseudomonadales bacterium
TGATTGAAGAACCAGGTTTTGCAAATCCGCACCGCCGGCGTTCGAGGTCCTGCAGAGAATAAAGACCCCCCTGTCTTTAAATTCCAGATAAGGCGCCATGGAATCCAGGCCCATCCACGGGTTTATAGTGACCGCATCGGCGCCATAGCGCTCGAATACTTCTATGGCATATTGGTTTGCGGTATTGCCCACGTCACCACGTTTGGCATCCAGCAGCACGGGGATGTCAAGGGTCTTCAGGTAGTCAATGGTTTTGACCAGTTGATCTTCGGCGCCCCGACTGGCGTAAAAGGCAATTTGTGGTTTGTAACAGCAGGCGACGTCCGCTGTGGCGTCTATGATTGCGCGATTGAATGTATAAAGCCCGTCAGACTTGGCACTCAAGTTTGCGGGCATCAAACGGGGGTCTGGATCAAGACCGATACATAACAGTGTATTTTGAGCCTCTTGCCGCCGGCTTACACGCTCGAAAAAAGCGGGAGTATTGCTGATGGACTTATCTCCTCCGTCGGGTGTCGTCGATTGTCAATGACAGGCAAAACCCGGCACATTGACGCCGAATTATAACCAAGCCAGGCTTGGATTGACAGCGTTTAAAACAAGCTAACTGATTGAAATCAATGTATTTTAATGTTGTAAAACAGAGTTGGCATGATTGTCGCAACAATTCGGACAGGTTCGAATAGAAGTCCAGGAGTACAAAGACAATGGCCACTTCCCTTTTAATGTCGAAGATTATCGATCTGGCAGATGCCAGACGCAGTCGCCGGGTGGCGCAGGTTGAAACGTCGCCTCGTGTCGATCACGAGAATAGAAAGGAATATCGGAAGTTGACGACGGAGCGTTTATTTCTGCAGATCGTGGAGTGCCCCGCGGACCCTGAACTGGTGGGTACCACCCTGTCTTGCCGGACGGTGGATGTGTCATCGGGTGGTCTCAGAATTCAGTCGAAGGACCACATTCCCGAAGGTTGTCAACTGGATCTGTGGGTCGATAACAGCGCACGTCCAGGCAAGTTTTTCCTGACCAGTCATGTGCGATGGATCAGGACGGTCGATGGCCAGTACGAAATTGGTGTCGCCTTACACAATGGATCGGCGACAGATATCGAAGACTGGCGACAATTACTGAGCAGGTTTTAGTCTTGGGCCTTCCCGCGTATCCTCAATGGAGTACCCGGCGTCGATGATGGCGTCTCGTAACTGATCAGCTCGCTGCCAATCCTTGTTTGCCCTGGCTTCTTCGCGTTCATTGGCCATACGCTCAATTCCGGGCGGTATCTCGACTTCTTGCGGGTGCCAGTCGGCAATGTCGAGTCCAAGGACCTGGTCAAACGCGAGCAAAGTCGCCTTTTTGACCTCGTCAGGCTCGTCAGAGCGAATCAGTTCCCACATCACTGCCACTGCTCTGGGGGTATTCAAGTCATCGTTAACGCAGGTCAGGAATTTGTCATACCATGTCCGGGAGACTTCTCCAGGTTCTCCCCACTCCCACGCCGCCTGATACAGCCTCTCCAGAGCTACCCGGTTGGCTTCAAGGCTGTCCCAGCTGAATGACAATTGACTACGATAATGGGCTGTCAGGCACAGATATCGGTACACGATGGGGTTCATTCCCGCTTCTTCCAGGGAGTACAGGCGAAGAAATTCACCGCTGGACTTCGACATACGAGCATCGTTGAGTTGTAAAAAGTATCCGTGCATCCAGAAGTTGGCCAGGCGGGTGCCCCGGCTCGCCTGTGTCTGGGCAATTTCATTGGTGTGATGAATCGGAATGTGATCTTCCCCACCGCAGTGGATATCGAAGAAATCACCCAGATATTTGGCCGCCATGGCCGAGCATTCAATATGCCAGCCAGGAAAACCTTTGCCCCAGGGGCTGTCCCACTCCATCTGGCGCTGTTGATCAGGCGGCGAAAATTTCCACAGGGCGAAATCCGTGACATGCCGACGGCCACCCTGCTCTATCCTGGCTCCAGCGCGCAAACCTTCTACGTCCAGTCTGGCCAGATAACCGTAATCGTCAAGGCGCGTCGAATCGAAATAGATACCGTCTTCCGTGCGATACGTGTAGCCCTTCTTTTCCAGGTCAACAATAAAATCGATTTGCTCCTGAATATGATCGGTCGCCTTGCACCAGATGTCAGGCGATTTAATGTTGAGTCGTTTGAGGTCTTCCTTGAAAGCATCGGCGTAGCGTTCCGCAATTTCCCAGGCGGTCATGCCGGTTCGGCGGGAGCCGAGTTCCATCTTGTCTTCACCGGTATCTGCATCGGACGTGAGGTGTCCCACGTCGGTGATATTCATGACGAGCAGAACCTCATAGTCGTTCATTTCCAGAACGCGGCGAAGTATGTCCTCGAACACGTAGGTACGCAGGTTGCCGATATGGGCATAGTTATAGACTGTTGGCCCGCAGGCATAGATACGCACCACGTCGGATTTCAGGGGCTCGAAATCGCGTACTTTGCGCTCGTAGGTATCAAATAATCGCAGCGTGGTCATCGTTCCTGGAGTACTCGCTCTACCGTATCGACGATAATCTGAGTCTGATGTTCAATTTCAACGTTCACTTCATCGCCCTCGTCAAGTAGCGAGAAGTTGGTGCGCTGAAGCGTTTCAGGAATGAAATTGACGCTGAAAGTATTTTGTTGCCGGTCCACGTGAGCCACGGTCAGGCTGGCACCATTAAGCGCCAGGAAGCCTTTGTCGAACACATACTTGATCCATTGGGGTTTTCCGGCGAATGTTATCCGGCAATTGTTTTCGTCACGTTTTATGTGGACAACCGTGGCGGTATCGACGACGTGTCCGGCAAGAATGTGGCCGCCGATCTCGGCATTCGCCCTGGCGGATCGCTCGAAGTTTACCCATGCACCGGGCTTTAGATATTTGATGTTCGACAATGAAAGTGTTTCTCGAATCGCATCAAACCAGACGGTCGAGCTGTCTATGCGGGTTACCGTAAAGCACACACCATTAATGGCAATACTGGCACCCGTCTCGAGATCCTGAGTCAGGTCGTCGGTCAAACGAATGGAAAAGGTCGTCAGTCCCTCTTTCTCATCAATAGATTCGACAGGGACAAGCGCCTGAATAATGCCTGTATACATGGATGGTTCCTTCGAAGGGGGGATATTATCATCTTCTCGCCGATTTACTGTCAACGCACTATCATAGGGACCATATCTGATCGGTGATCATAGATAGAGAATACGCGTCCTTTCAGCCGAGAATTCCGGCAATGGCTCCCGTCATAGAGGTTGCCAATGTACCCGAGACCAGGGTTCGTGGTGCCAGAGTCGTGATCTCCTGGCGCCGTTCCGGGCACATACCGGTGAGTCCGCCGATCATGATACCGAGGCTACCAAAATTTGCGAATCCGCAGATAGCATAGGAAACAATGAGTGTGGATTGTGGCGACAGACTGTCGTCTGGTAAATCAGCCAGTTTCAAGAATGCCAAAAGTTCGTTGAGGACCGTCTTGGTCCCCATTAGCTCACCTGCCACCAGGCATTCGTTAAGGGGAACTCCCATAAGCCAGACGATGGGGGCAAATGCGTAGCCAAACAGGGCTTCCAGGGTGACCGGGTTGCCACCAACGGCCGGGAGCAGTGACAAAAATGCATTGACCAGGGCCACCAGTGAAACCAGGACAATGAGCATGGCGCCAACATTGACCATTAACCTGACCCCGTCAGCGGTACCTTTG
>JBBDSF010000180.1:19424-20644 GCA_040905125.1 Pseudomonadales bacterium
GACAGTACGGTGAAGAACAGGATTAACGGCAGCATGCGAAATGCCAGTATAAAGGTCGCGCCCGGATCCTCGACAGCAAACGGGTATTGTACGTCTTCCGGATCCGCGCCGAGATAACCGAAAACGAAGCCGGTGCCCGCCTCCGTTGCATCGGATATGGCCAGAACGCCCCTGTTCAGCAGCGCGAGGCCATCCTGAACAACCGGCACTTTGAGCATCAACAGCGCGATCACAAACTGCAGGCCCAGCCCCGCGGCGACCACACGCCAGCTGAATTCTCGCCGATTCTCGCTCAGGAGCCAGCCAATAAGCACAAACACGCCAATGCCGAATAATGCTTGCCAGAATGCGATGGGATTATCCATGAAGGTTATAATAGGCGGCGTCTGGTGGACGCGTTATCATTTTCGTTTCACGGATATTTCCACGAATAAGCCTCTGATTGCAATAGGGATAAACTCTTATAATGCCGGGATTGACAGATGAAGAACGTACTTGTTTGCGGTAGACGTCGCAGGCCTCAAGGCAGATCGAATTGTGGACACGAGCGTTTATGCTCCGCAGCAATGCGCGGCAAAGATCATGGATTTTATGACCCACTCCAGCCCTCGGGCTTTCGAACAACTGTCATCTGAAAGGCGTCAAACTGCGGATTAATCGATGAGTATTGCAGTCGGTCAACGTGAAGAAGAGGTACTCGGTCACCCGAAAGGGCTGTTTGTCTTATTTCTGACAGAGATGTGGGAGCGTTTCAGCTATTACGGTATGCGCGCGCTCTTGATTCTATATCTCACAAAACATTTTCTGTTTGGTGACCGTGAGGCGAGTTTAATCTATGGAAGTTATGGCTCGCTGGTCTATGCGATGCCTGTACTCGGTGGTTTGCTGGCGGATCGTTATCTGGGATACCGGAAAGCGATCGCATTCGGTGCCATGCTGCTGGTCTGCGGCCACTTCGGGATGGCATTTGAGGGGCCTCCCTCCACCCGTACGGTGGTAGACGGTGACGTCACAGTGGACCGTCATCCCTTATATGCACAGATATTCTATCTTTCCCTCGCACTCATTATTGTTGGTGTCGGTTTCCTCAAGGCGAACATCTCCACCATTGTCGGGCAATTGTATGGAGAAAACGATCCTCGCCGTGACTCGGGATTTACCATTTTCTATATGGGGATCAATATTGGCGCCCTGGTTGCCACGATCGCTTGTGCCTGGTT
>JBBDSF010000181.1:0-3414 GCA_040905125.1 Pseudomonadales bacterium
ACGCTGTCGCAACTGATGATTCACTTCCCGGAGCGACTCGATGACCATATCAGCCTGTGATGGCCGCTAGCCTGACACAGAGTTTTGAACACCCTCGAAAATTATACCTCGGTTGAGTGACGGGATATTTTAGAGCCTGATGTTGAAAACTGGCTTCAGAGTAGGGATAGCCCAAGAAACCTTCCCGTATAGCTCACTTCCGGCATAATAACCGGCACCAAAACCGGCATATTTCCCTGGATTATTTACTTGTTTAAAATATAACTATCTGATATTTATATATCTAATATATAGATAAATCGGCATTAAAACCGGCAAAAAACCAAGTAAATCATGTCAGACGAACCCACAGGACTCATGGAGCCCATGCTCCCGCCAGTAGACAATAGGCAGCTAGAGGATCTGGCCATGGAGCTTGCCGCTAAAGGGAGCGCTCTAGCGAGTACCTTGCACCCTGTTGTTCGGCAATCCATAGGCCACCTGGTGCGCTCTATGAACTGCTATTACAGCAATCTAATTGAGGGGCATGACACTCACCCGAGAGAAATTGATCGGGCCCTGGCGGGAAACTACTCAGGGGATGCCAAGCAGCGCAACCTGCAACTGGAAGCCAAAGCCCATATTGAAGTTCAGGAGCTCATAGACGCTGGGGAGATGCCCAGCATCAAGCCTTCTGGCGAGTTCATGCGCTGGGTGCATGGAGAGTTCTGCACTCGCCTCCCAGACGACCTTCTCTGGGTAGAAAACCCGGACACCGGCGAAAGTATCGAAGTAATCCCTGGAGAGTACAGAACGACAGAGGTAGCCGTAGGCAAACACATTCCTCCTCTTGCCCAGAACCTGGACAGATTTATCAACCGATTTGAAGAAGCTTATAACCCTGATAACTTATCCAAAGTCAGGCAAGTCATAGCCATTGCCGCCTCCCACCACAGACTTGTCTGGATACACCCCTTCCTGGATGGTAACGGCCGCGTGGTGCGCCTGTTTTCCCATGCATGGCTTCTTGATACCGGTATCGGAAGCAGCTTGTGGTCTGTATCACGTGGCCTTGCCCGTAATGTAGATGAATACAAAGCACGCCTTATGGCTGCAGATTCTCCACGCAGAGGAGACTTGGATGGTCGTGGAACGTTAAGCCAGCAAGAGTTACTTAATTTCTGTCAGTTCTTCCTTCAAACTGCTATTGATCAAATTGAGTTTATGTCGAAACTGCTTGATACAGATAACTTCCTCACCCGAATGAGGATTCATATAAACGAAGAAGTTGAGCTTAAGAGCCTCCCCAAAGGATCGTTCAATTTGCTGAGAGAAGCCTGGCTCTCCGGCGAGTTTAAAAGGTCAAGAGCGGAAGAAATCACAGGATACAAAGAACGCGCCGCAAGAGACATACTTAAAGCACTACTGGAACAAGGTTATCTGGTTGCAGATACGCCCAAAGGTCCTGTTCGCCTTGGCTTTCCAATTGAAGCCGTAGAAAGATGGTTCCCTAAACTTTACCCATCAACCAGTTAACCCTCACCAACCACACCCATTTGAGCGGAGCTCACGGCAGGCGCGTTGCCCCACTGAAACAGCAGGCCAACAAAGCAAACTTCAGTATGTTTTACTCTGACCCCGTTTCCAGTTTTCCTGGATTTCCGGGCTCACGCCTCTAGTCAGCCTCTGTTAAACGGTCCCATTGCAGTCTACCGGTTACCCTGATGCAATTTTATGCAATTTTAGACACCCATAAATTCACCGAGATAACCTCCTGATATCGCAACACAAAAAAATGTGGATGTCCAGAATGCTCCTGAAAATGTGGATGTGCAGAATGCTCTGTCCGTCCCTGCTTTCAACGCCGCACACGCACGTATTTCTGTAGCTTGCGGGGACGCGGCTCGCCGCCATACATATTGCCCGCCTCGTCCACCGCCACGAACTCGGCGCCGTTGCCGGCCGTGTCCTGCTCATCGCCGTAGGGCAGTTGCACGAAGTGATCCACCCAGCCCTGATTGGCGTCGCCGATGCGGATGCCTATCTCCCAGCCCGGATTCTGCACGATATCCGATTCCGAGTCGGCCACGTAGATGTTGTCATGCTGGTCGAAGAAGATGCCGCTGGGACGGCCGAACTGGGTCCAGCTGTTGATGTACTCGCCGTCCTGGGTGAAGAGCTGGATGCGATTATTGGAACGATCGCCCACGAACAGGCGTCCGCGCTGATCGATGGCGATGGTGTGCAATACCCGGAACTCGCCCGGCGCGTAACCCGTCTCGCCCCATTCCATGAGGTAATTGCCATTGCGGTCGAACTTCACCACACGGCTATTGCCGTTCTCGTAATGTCCGTCCGCCACGAAGATGTTGCCGTTGTCCCCGATCACCACGTCCGCGGGTGAAGTGAAATGATTAGGGCCAGGTCCCTGTTCGCCCGCAGTGCCCAGGGTCATGAGCACTTCGCCGGTGGGGGAGAACTTCACCACGATATGCCCGCGCCCGTCGCCGGCGGGGATGCGGGCCTGGTTCACGGCGTCCGTCACCCACACATTGCCGTCCGCATCGACGTCGATGCCGTGCGGCCAGATGAACATGCCGCCGCCGAAGCTCTCCACCACTTCGCCGTCGGCGTTGAACTTGAGCACGCTGTCCAGATCCGAATCCAGGCACTCATCGCCGAAGCGATCGGGCGCGGTGGCATCACAGCGAACGATGGCCCACATATGCACGCCATCCGGGTCCACGTCCACATCGCCCACGGCGCCCATGGTCCGCCCGCCGGGCAGCTGGACCCAGGTTTCCATGGGCGTGGCGTAGGGGTTGTTGGAGGTCTGGCCGTGGGCCGGGCCGGTCAGCAGAAGACTGGTGAAGAAGAGAGGTATGAGCGATGCTTTGGGAAGGTACATTGGTGACTCCTTGTTCTTGTTGTAATGGACAGGTGCAATATTCGGGTTAGCGATAATCCGGGATGTTACGCTGAAAGACGCGCCAGTAATGCCGGACGCCGGTGATCTCTTCCGTCCCGTCCGGGCCTGTTACGCGGGTGACCGGGTCTCTGCCGATCAGGCGGGCGACCTCGTTCTGGTCGGCGACGTGGGCCACGGTCATCTCATAAATCCTGCCATCGATCTTCATGCGCACGCGCGGGTCGCGCTCGATGTTGGCCCACCAGCGCTTGGAATGGGGAAACTCGCGCTCCAGGCGGAAGTCCTGCTCGCTGCCACCGATATAGAGTGCGTCAGCACGGGGCGTGGCATTGATCACGACCGAGTGCGGGATGCCGTACCAGGTGCGGGTCTCCAGCATGATCGTATTGCCGCGCACCGGATGGTTCACGTCCAGGATCCAGTCCCAGTCCCGCACCGGTTCCCGCACCACGTCGCCGCTCAGCCACAGCCCGGGGTAGCCCGTGCGGCCCCGTTCGCGGAACTCC
>JBBDSF010000182.1:0-3408 GCA_040905125.1 Pseudomonadales bacterium
CAGGTCAACCAGTCTCAGCAATGGATTGGTGGGCGTCTCCACCCAGATCATTTTAGTCTCGTCAGTCAGGACATCTTCCAGGCGCCCCGGCTGAGATAGATCCGCAAATGAAAACCGCAAGCCGGCAGACCTCTTTCTGACGCCATCGAAAAGTCGCCAGGTGCCCCCGTAGAGATCGTCCATGGAGACCACATGCGAACCTGCAGGCACTAATTCAAGAATCGTCGCAATGGCCGCCATCCCCGAGGCAAACGCGAAACCTGCCACCCCATTTTCAAGGTCCGCAATAGCTCGCTCATAAGCCATACGGGTCGGATTTTGGGTACGTGAATACTCATAGCCCTGGTGCTGTCCGGGGCTCGACTGGGCATAGGTAGACGTCGCATAAATAGGTACACTCACCGCACCTGTCGAGGGATCCGGTGCCTGCCCTGCATGAATGGATCGGGTTTCAAATCGATGCTCGGTCACTATGACTCCTCAGGTAGAGTGCGCCAGGATATCTCAACCCATTGATGTTGCGATGAGTCAATATCGCAAATAATTGATCATGTCTATCTTTGTGATAATGCCAAGAAAGTTATCGCCGTCCATCACTATGGCCACATGATCCTTCGAGAAAATCGGAATCAGCTCGTTTATGGGCGAGTTGTACTCAATTAATTCAAGATTGCTGGTCATAAATGAAGAAACGGGTTCTTCCAATGCCGAAGATTTCGTATAAACCGCCTGAAGCATGTCCCATTCATCGATGATGCCGACGATACGATCGTTCTCCAGCACGGGCAGTTGAGAGATGCTGTGCAACTTGGCACGATTGAGCGCAGTCTGAAACTTGTCCTCCGGGGAGACCGTTATCGTTGTGCGTTCACTGTGAGGATGCGGGATCAGATCACGCAGATCATTGTGAACCGGTCGCGCCAACAATCCCTGATCCAGCATCCAGTCGTCATTAAATACTTTGGAAATGTATCGCGCGCCATTGTCCGGGAGCAACGTGACCACGCGCTTCTCTTCCGTCTGCTCCCGACAATAGCGTAATGTGGCGGCCAGCAGAGTACCGGACGATGTCCCCGCCATTATGCCTTCAACTCTCAACAACTCCCTGACCGTCGAGAATGCTTCTACATCACTGATTGAATACGCCTTGTCCGCCAGAGATAAATCACAGATGGCGGGTATTTCGTCACCACCTATACCCTCCACCAGATATTTTCCGGCTTCCGGCATCTTGCCGGTATTAACGTAACCCGCGTGTATGGAACCCTCCGGATCGGCAAGGACAACCGAGATCGCCGGGTCGGTTTCTTTGAGATAGCCGCCAACACCCGTTAAGGTCCCACCTGTCCCAACGCCGCACACAAACGCATCGAGGCGGCCATTCATTTGCGAATAGATTTCCGGGCCGGTTGTCGTTCGATGTGCCAGCACGTTGTCCTCGTTTTTAAACTGATCGATAAAGTAATAGCCTTCCTCGATCGCCAGCCGGCGGGCCATGTCCTGATAGAACTCCGGGTGTCCGGCGTGTACATCGGAGCGTGTTATCCGAACGTCCACCCCCATGCACTTCAGGGTATTGATTTTCTCCAGGCTCATCTTGTCAGGCAAAACCAGGACCAGATTGTAGTTCTTCTGGCTGGCAACCAGCGCCAGGCCCAGCCCTGTATTCCCGGCCGTTGCTTCGATAATAGTATCGCCCGGCGCAAGGTCACCCCGACGTTCGGCCTGTTCGATCATGGTGAGGGCGACCCGATCCTTGATCGAACCCCCGGGATTCATATACTCGAGCTTGGCAAACACCCGGCACGGACCGGTATCGAAGTGGGTCAATTCCACTATGGGTGTATTGCCAATAAGCTCTATCAATGTCAGCGCCGATTCTCCCGGGTTCACTTGTCCTCCTGTACCTTTTTGATTTGAAAACCAAAGCGCGGAAAGTGTACTGCAACCTCACCCACCTGATCATCGTGACGGAGAACGACCAGTTCTTCCAGAGACGCGATTAACAATTCACCCCTGACCGGGTCGAATCCATAGTCAATAGGCATGACCTCAACCATGTCGCCCGCTGTGAGGCCATCGACGTGCATAGCAGCAATTTTGGTTTCTTTTTCCGGCTCACTTTGTCTGGCGATCTCCAGCGCATCGGCGCCCGAAATTTCTGTTTCCTTTGCCTGATCGAATGCCCCCATTCGATGCAGCCAGGCCAACACAATCTGGAAAGAGTCGAACTCATTCCGGATCGCTTCATTGTTGTAAATAAACCAACAACAATGGTAGGTGGAGAAATCTGCAATGGTTGGCGCGTCACCGAACAGAAATTTACGGCCGTCCGATAACTGAGTATCCAGGTGCTTCATATGCGTCAAAAAGTGCGGATGAGCCGTCTCGAACGCCATGGACAACTCGGAGGAACCCTTCGTTAATTCGGCCCGGTCCCTGGCAAAGGCGTCTGCTTTCTCGGGATCCTGAAATACTGGATTATTCGCCAGCGCCCTCGGCTGAAAAGCCATGGCCACACACACTTTGAAGAAAAAAGTATCGGTCCAGTGTGCCATGGCGCCACCGGAAGCGGCTACGGCCTCCGGGAAGATAGAATTATGCGGATAAAGCCTGTCGATAAGCCGGGCAATAAGTGCAGTATCACAATAGACATCCGCACCGATCTGTAGCACCGGTGTCTTCCGATACCCGCCCGTCAATGGCATAAGGTCGGGCTTGGGCATAATTATCGGAATGTGGACGCCTTTGTAATTCTGTTCCTTGTATGCCAGCAACAAGCGAATTTTCTCGGAGAACGGCGACTCCGGATAGTGATGAAGAATGAGGTCAGACATAGATCGAGTACCCGCGCTTTAAGCACATGTGGCGATGATAGCACTCCCGAAGATTTTTTCTTATAGTTTGCCGCCTTATGACCACAATTGGAGCATCCATGAGACTAAATGAACCGCGGATCCAGCCCCTTCATGAAGACAACTGGACAGAAGAGCAAAACACCATCTTTCGCGGCCAGAAGATGCGGGGTGAGGTTCAAAATATCTTTCGCGTACTGGCAAATCACGAAAAACTGGCTAAACGCTGGCTGGTATTCGGCAACCATATTCTCTCGAAGTCGACGCTGCCACCGCGGGACCGAGAGATTGTAATCCTGAGAACAGGCTGGCTGTGCCAGTCGGAATATGAATGGAGCCAGCATGTGCATATTGCGCGGCGCGCCGGCATGACCGACGAGGAAATCGCCCGCATCAAGGAAGGCGCCCATGCCGACGGATGGACTGAGCATGAACGCTGGCTTATCACCGCAACCGACGAGCTCAGGAACGATGCCTTCATCAGTGACGAGACCTGGAATGGACTCAAACAAACCTGGACCGACCAGCAAATGATGGACCTGGTATTCACCTG
>JBBDSF010000183.1:0-3397 GCA_040905125.1 Pseudomonadales bacterium
TTCGCCAGTATGACGGACTGGTGGGGCAGGACGGCCAACGCCGCCTTCCGGGATGACAGAGTAGGGAAGGCGCAGTTGTCCGGCATCCAGGGGTAGATTGTTTGTCACAGAGTTAAAGGTGGTATCAAGAGGGTATGATTATTCAATGCTGAATCTGAACTGTTTTTTTACACCATCCCGTTATGTTGTTGCCACCACGGTAATTTCACTGCTGTTATCCGCCTGCGGTTCCCAGCCAACGCGTGATGCCGAGATGGCCGAGTTTCAACGACAGCGTGCCGAACAGGCGCGTGTCGATAATCTAAATCAGCAGTTGGCCATGCACTCCCTTGGCGGCGGTGCCTCCCAGCAAAGGGCAAGCAGTGATTCCTATCGTCTCGGCGCCGGTGATCTGGTCGAGGTCACGGTGTTAGGTGTGCCGGAATTATCACGCGAGGTGCGGATCGATGGCAATGGTGCTATCGCCCTGCCGCTGATTAATGAAGTCCCGGTGGGTGGGCGGACGGTAGCGGAGGCCAGTAAAATGGTGGCTGAGCGTTACCAGGAATCTTATTTACAGAATCCCCAGGTCAGTGTGCTGATCAAGGAATTCAGCAGCCAGCGGATCACTGTGTTGGGTTCGGTGAAAGCCCCCAGGGTCTATGCCGCCCAGCAGCGCATCGGGGTGCTGGAGGCGCTGGCCCTGGCCGGTGGCTTGACGGAGAGTGCCGGCCGTATGGTGTATGTCAGTGATCTGGTCACGGACCCTGAAACCGGCGAACGGGTTCGCCGTAATTTTATTATCAGTCTCGACGAACTGATCAATGGCAGTGAAGAGACCATGAATATTGTTCTGGGTGACGGGGCGGTGGTGAATGTCCCCGAGGCCGGCGTCGTCTATGTCGAAGGGGCGGTGACCCGGCCGGGCGCCTATCCAATGCGGCAGGACACGACGGTATTAAAAGCCGTGGCCATGGCGGGCGGGTTGTCATTTGAAGCAAAAGGCACGGCGATCCGGGTGTTGCGCATTGCTGATAACGGTATGGTCGGTGAACCGCTGAGCACAGTAAACATCGAACACGTGCGCGAATCACCGGAATCCGATATCACCCTCAGGAACGGGGATGTGGTGGTGATTGAGACCAGTGCCTGGAAGTCGGCAGTCAAGGGCGTGGTGGATACCACCCGCGGCTTCTTCGGTTTTGGTTATTCCCTCAATTAATACAAGTAACAGAGTTTGAATTATGTCATCTGATGAACAGAATCCGGGCGTACGCCAGCTAAGGCGGATAGACAGGGCAGGGGAAGTGGACCCGCACCGGCAATTGGCGGCACCGGGGACGCCTGTTTATTATGAGGATGAAGACGAGATCAACCTGGCCGATTTGTGGCTGGTGGTGCGCAAGTTTAAATGGACCATCCTCGGCTTCACCGGTCTGGTGCTGGGCGCGACGATTATTGGTACTGCACTGATGCGGCCGGTGTATCAGTCTACCGCCACCATCCAGATCGATTCCGATATGCCCCGGATCCTGGAATATCAGAACCTGGACGGAAACGTCAATGCCGCCAATCAGCGCAACTTCTATGCCACCCAGTATGAGATCCTGCGCAGCCGCTCACTGGCGGAGGCGGTGATCGAGGAACTCAACCTGATGCAGAACCCCGAGATCAACGGCGAGATGGGACAACGCGGGATCATGACCGGGATCGGCCAGTTGATCGGTATGATCACCGGCTTGTTTCGTTCGGGTGACACGGCTGCAACGGGTGCCACGGCGGAATCGGCCCGGCTGGCCCGGGCGGTCGATCGCTTTCTGAACAAGTTGACTGTCACCCCGGTGCGCGATTCCAAGCTGGTGCAGGTGGGATTTGAAAGCTTCGATCCGGAATTGTCCTCGCGCGTGGCTAATACCCTGGTAGCCGAATACATGCAGGCCAATCTGGAGCGTTATTACAACGCCGGCAATGAGGCGCGCAGCTTCCTGCGTACCCAGCTTACCGATATGCAGGCCAATCTGGAGCGCGCGGACCAATCCTTGCAGGACTTTGCCCGTCGCCAGGGTATCGCGGACCTTGAAGCTCGCATGCTGCTGGCCAATGACAAGCTCGCCAGCCTGGAGGAGACCCTGACCGGAATCCAACGCGAGAAAGTGCTGCTTGAGATCAAGAACAACCGTATCCGTGCCGGGCAGGGCAACAATCTGCCCGAGATCGTCAACAGTAACCTCATCAACCAGTTGCAACAGCAGTTGATTCAGTACCGCGCCGATTACTCCGAGTTGCTGGGGCAGTTCAAACCCCAGTATCCACGAGCGATGGAACTACAGGGCCGGATCGACCAACTGGAGCAGCAGATCCAGGCGGAACGGCGCTATCTGCAGGACAGCCTGATCAGTCAGTATCAAAGCCTGGTGGAACAGGAGGAGGCGTTACGTTCTGCGATTGAACAGCAGGAGGAACAGTTGTTGACCCTGAACCAACGTTCCGTGCAGTACAACATCCTCAAGCGCGAGGTCGAGACCAGCCGCGAGCTGTATAACGGCCTGTTGCAGCGGATGAAGGAGATCGGCGTGGCTGCCGGGGTGCGCGAGAACAATGTGGCGGTGATAGATGAGGCCGAGACCCCGCTGGCACCATTCAAACCGCGGATGAGATTCAATGCCCTGATGGCCTTGATCCTGGGTGGTCTGGGTGGGACCGGGCTGGCCTTCTTCCTGCAGTTTCTGGATAACACCGTACGTCGTCCTGAAGATATCGAAGCATTGGTGGATATGCCGTCACTCGGCCTGGTACCGCATGCCAGACAGGACAACGGCAAGCGCGAACTTGAGGTGGATCCAAAGGAACTGGCCTTTTACAGCGTCAATCATCGTCAGTCCGAGGTCTCCGAGGCCTACCGTTCGCTGCGCACCAGTCTGACCTTTTCCTCACCGGATGGCATGCCCAGGACATTGCTGGTGACCAGCACCGGCCCGGGCGAAGGCAAGACTACGACGGCTTCTAATCTGGCCTGTGTGCTGGCGCAGAACGGCAAGCGGACCCTGTTGATCGATGCGGATCTGCGTAAGGCACAGGTACATAAACACTACGGGATTGCGCAAGTGCCGGGCCTGACCCAGTGTATTACCCGGCGCAAACAGGTGGTGGCAGAATGCATACATGAAACGGCGGTGGAGAATCTTTCCGTGATGACAAGCGGGACCATTCCACCTAATCCTGCCGAGTTGCTGGCCCCCGAACGGGTATCGGTATTGCTGGAAGAACTGGGTCGGGAGTTTGATCACATCATTATCGACAGTGCCCCTGTCCTTGGGCTGGCCGATGCGCTGGTGTTGTCACGCAGTGTCGAGGCACTTATGTTGATTGTGTACAGCGGCAAGACCACCAAGGAGGCCTTGAAATATACCGTACGCCG
>JBBDSF010000184.1:0-3381 GCA_040905125.1 Pseudomonadales bacterium
CGGTACGTTGACATCCTGGTTGTTGATGACCCCGGTTTCCCGGGCGAGGCCGATCATACTCAGGCAATCGCTGCGATTCGGGGTCAAATCGAGTTCTATGATGCTGTCATTTAAATGGAGATAGTCGCGCACGTTTTCGCCAACGGGAGCATCGAGGGGCAGCTCCATCAAGCCTTCGTGATTCTCGCTGATGCCGAGTTCCCGCTCGGAACAAAGCATGCCCCGGGATTCGACGCCGCGGAGTTTAGCCTGCTTGATCTTGACACCGCCGACGACGCCACCTACTCGGGCGAATGGGAACTTCTTGCCGGCAACCGCGTTGGGGGCGCCGCAAACAACCTGAACCTCCGCCTCGCCGATGTTGACCTGACACACCACGAGTTTGTCCGCGTCCGGATGAGGCGAGACTTCGCTGATTTCAGCGACGATCACGTTGTCGAATTCGCCGGCAACCGGCTCGACTGATTCAACCTCCAGACCCGCCATGGTGAGCTGTTGGACCAGCTCGTCAGTGGTCAGTTTCGGGTTAACGAATTCTCTTAACCAATTTTCGCTGAATTTCAAAATTTATAGCCTCTAGCTTCTAGCCCCTGGCTCGTAGCTCGTAGCAGTGTGTCACTGCCATGGGTCAAAGAGCGGCGATTTTACCAGAATTCCGGGTTAACCCCACCCTGGATACCTGTCAGCGCTCCGCCTCTACGGCAGGGCGCTTGCGGTATGACGGAATGTTACGCTGACCGCACTTCAGCTACCGACTCGTAAGTATCAATGCCGAGCTGTTGTAAATATTTACGATCTTCATCCACCTCGGGATTGGGTGTCGTCAACAATCTGTCACCGGAAAAGATTGAGTTCGCGCCGGCAAAAAAACATAGCGCCTGGGCTTCGCGGGTCATATCACCGCGACCTGCGGATAATCTGACAAAAGATTGCGGCATGACGATGCGGGCCACCGCAATGGTACGAATAAACTCGAACACATCGAGTTTAGGCGTCCCGTACAAGGGCGTGCCTTCTACCTGCACCAACATGTTGATCGGCACGGATTCGGGGTGTCTTGGCAAGTTGGCCAACTCGACCAATAATTTAGCGCGACCAGGGCGGTCTTCCCCCAGGCCCACTATCCCGCCACAACAGACATGCATGCCGGCAGATCGAACATTCTCCAGTGTATCCAGACGTTCCTGGTAAACGCGTGTGGTAATAATCTTCTCGTAAAGATCAGGATCGGTATCAAGGTTATGGTTGTAATAATCAAGCCCCGCTGCTGCCAGCGTTTGCGCTTGCGCCGGAGTCAACATGCCTAAGGTGGCGCATGTATCCATGCCTTCATCGCGAACCGCGGCAATCAATTCGGCGACCTGGTCGACCTGGCGATCCGTGGGTTGGCGCCACGCAGCACCCATGCAGAATCGGGTTGCACCGGCATTTCTGGCGCGCCGTGCCGCCTCGCAGACTTCTTTTTTCGACAAAAGGGGATGTGCGTTTACTCCGGTGTCATAGTGCACACTTTGCGGACAATACTGGCAATCTTCCGGGCAGCCACCTGTCTTGATACTGAGCAAGGTGCTGAGCTGCATCTTGTTGGGATCGAAATTATCCCGATGAATCGTCTGTGCCTTGAATAACAGATCGTTAAATGGAAGTTCGAACAACGCCTGTAGTTCGCTGGCAGTCCAATCGTGGCGGAGCATGGCATGAACCTCTGAAAAGGTCGCACATCATACCAACGAATGTCGTGATGGTGAAACGCAAGCCAGGACACCCATGTAGTAGAACGTGGATGTCCTGGAATCGGGTTTCCGGTATGATTCACGACATGACCCGCAGCGCTCAACGATCACGCAAACAGGCCGATGCCAGTACCGGCAAGCTACGCATTGGCGATGACTGGAATGCGATTACCATTATCGCGCTGTCCCAGAGCAACCCGTTAAAAGCCCTGGCCGAGTTTGTGGAAAACAGTATCGACGCGGGCGCGAAGAACATCATCATTACCCGCGGCAAGGAGAAGGGCCAATCTTTTATTTCCGTGTCGGATGACGGCAACGGAATACCCAGGAATAAGGAGGGTATTCCAGACTTTCACTATGTCGCGACGCATATCTGCGATTCAATGAAAAAACGTGTGAAGGAAGAAGGTAATCATAAGATCCAGGGTGAGTTCGGCATCGGGTTGCTCAGTTTCTGGACTCTGGGTGAAGAACTCGCGCTGACCTGCGCCGCGGACGACGGCCAAACCTGGCAGATGCGCATGCGCAAGGGCGACACTGACTATTCCGTCAACAAGCGCCGCGTACTGTTCAGCACCAGCGGCACCGAACTCAAAATCAAACCGTTGCTGTCAGGGACTCGGCAGTTGAACGGCCACAAGATGCAACGGTATCTGGCCTCGGAACTGCGAGATCGCATTCGCAAGAACCATATCAACCTGCGCATTCTGGATCGTACGGCGCGTAAGGAATTCAAGGTCGAGCCACGTAATTTCGATGGCCGGCTGTTGCATCAGTTGCCCGAGATCAAAACCGCGGAAGGTGAAATTTATGTCGAGCTTTATCTGAATGACCCGGACGCCACTCGCAAGGTAGGCTTGTACCGGAACGGTACTCGTGTTTTCGAGGATATCTCGGAAGTCGAGGAACTCAAACAAAGCGTGTGGGGATCAGGTTATATCGAAGGCATTGTCGATATCCCGTTTATCAATCTCACGCCGGGCACCCGGCTGGGTATCATTCATGACGATCGCTTTATGCGGGCATGGTTTGGTCTGCGGCAAATTGAAGTTGAACTGGAACGGGTTATCGAAGACCTCAAGAAAGCGGAAGACGAACAGGCCAGTCAACAGGTCCTCAAATCGATCAAGAAAGCGTTTCGAGAAGCATTATTGGCACTGCCTGCGGAAGAATACGACTGGTTCGATATTCAAGCACTGGATAATTCTCGTTCGCGCAAGAAACCGGGAGGCGAAGAATCAGCCGGTGATAACGATTCCGAAAAGGCGCACGATGAGAACGCTGGGGAACCCGTGCCCGACGTTGACCGCCACCAATCGGTGGATGCGAACAACGACACCGACACGAGTTCGCAGACTGCCTTTTTCGATTTCCCGGGTCCGCTGTACAGCGTTCGCATCTCGCCCGCATCGAGCATCCTCAAGGTGGGACAGTCACGAACCTTGCGGGCACTGCCTCGCGACCGAGGTGGCAGAACGGTTGATGCCGATTTATCGTTCACCTGGCAGGTGCTTGAAGGGAATATCACTATACAAGATCCCACCGCTGAAATTGTAACGGTTCATGCGGGGAGGGAACCCGGCCTGGCGAAAGTGAAAGTCCTTGTCTCCCAGCGGGACACTACGTGTGAAGCGGAGGCACTCATCAC
>JBBDSF010000185.1:0-3375 GCA_040905125.1 Pseudomonadales bacterium
TTACTCGATCCGGGTTGAGTCGACGGATTCGGGTGGCTTGACCACCGAAAAGGAAGTCACGATCACGGTGAACGATGTGAACGAGGGACCCACCGATATTTCACTGGACAGCCAGGACATCGATGAGAACTCGGGTGCAGGCGCGGCGGTCGGCACTTTTTCGACCAGTGACGTAGATGATGGCGACACCTTTGCGTATGCATTGGTTGCCGGCACGGGTGATACGGATAATGCATCGTTCCAGATCAATGGCGATGTGCTGGAATCGGCTGAAGATTTCGATTTTGAAACCAGGAACAGTTATTCGATCCGGGTTGAGTCGACGGATTCGGGTGGTCTGACCACCGAAAAGGAATTCGCGATCACGGTGAACGATGTGAACGAGGCCCCAGTGGCCAACGACGACAGCTTTGGGAACTTCGATGAAGAGACGTCGGCAAGTACGAACCTCGTCTCAAACGATACAGATGTAGATGGGGATGGGCTGACTGTTGTAGAAGTGGGTGGTCAGTCTATTACTCCCGGTGCTTCAGTGTCCGTAACCAATGGTGAGGTATCACTGAACGCGGGTGGAAAGATAGTAGAGTTTTCGCCGGCCACCGATTTCAATGGACCGTTCAACTTTGACTATACTGTCAGTGACGACGCGCTGAGAGATTCCGCTACGGTATCGGGGACGGTAGATCCGGTCAACGACGCGCCGGAGCTGACGATGCCGGATGCGCAGACGCTTGACGAGGATGTGCAAACGGCTATCAGCGGGCTCAGCGTTGCCGATGTCGATGCGGATGATGGTACGGTGCCGGCGTTGACGGTCACTCTGGAGGTCAATAACGGCACCTTGAATGTTTCAGGTGCGGCGAGCGTCAGTGGTAATGGTACGGTGTCGGTCACCATCGAAGGCACGGTGGCGGAAGTCAGCGGCACGATGGGTTCGTTGGAATATACCAGCGATCAGGACTTCAATGGCAGCGACACGTTGTCCGTCGATGTCACGGATAATGGCAATACGGGATCGGGTGGTGCGTTGACGGACACTGCCACGGTGGATATTACGGTGAATGTGGTCAACGATGCACCGTCATTCACCAAAGGGCCGGATCAGGAAGTCCCCGAGGACGCCGGCGCGCAAACAGTTTCCGGCTGGGCAACGAATCTCGATACGGGTGGCGGCAGCGATGAGGACAGCCAGACGCTCACATTCAATGTGCTCAGTAACAGCAATACCGCGATGTTTGCATCAGGACCCGAGATCGACGGTGACACAGGTGACCTGACCTATACCCCGGCAGACAATGCCAACGGTTCGGCGACCATTGAAATCAATGTTAAGGATGATGGCGGTGTGGCTAACGGCGGTGACGACACCTCGGCCAGCGAAACCTTCCAGATTACGGTTACGCCCGTCAACGATGCGCCCGTGAAGATCGGTGCCGACTACACCATTACGCAGGACGAAGACACCGGCTCCGTTGCGGTTGATTTTGCGTTCGGCACTTTCTTTGACGACGTCGATGTCGCCAACGAGGGCGATACCATTACCTACGTCGTGTCGATAACGGATGATGCGGATGACTGGGTCAGAACCTCTTTGTTCGATACCACCAACTATAACTTTGAAACCAGCAACGATAGTGTATCCATACCCCTTCACGATGATGCTTCCGGCCAGGGCAGCCTCAGCGTCTTCGCCAGAGACGCGGCTGGAGAAACCTCTGAAACGTTGAAGGTGGACATCACGATCAATCAGGTGCTCGGTGATGACACACCGGTTGCGAATGATGACAACTATACCTTCGATGAGGATACCGGCCCGCACACGCTCGAAGTGCTGGAGAACGATGACATCGGCGATGGCCCGACAGTCGTTATCCTGGCCGGCGTGGGCTTCAAGGATCCCGAGAACGACGGCGTCTGGGAACAGTGTTCACCCAATGTGGCGGATGATCCTGACTGTAGTCAGGCCGCCGCCGATAACGAGCCACCGCTGGCCATATTCCACGGCAGCTCCGGTCAGACGGTGCGGGATCCGAGCAGTGGCAGCGATGTGTTCGAAGTGAACCGCGTACGGTGCATCAACTGCGACAGCAGTACGAACAGTGTTACCTTTGATGACGACTTTACCGGTGCTCTTATTCTGTACACTCCCCGGGAAGACTTTAACGGCACGGATTCCTTTCAGTACACCATCAAAGATGCGTCTGGCGAGACCCGAACAGCTACCGTGACGATAACAATTAACCCGGTCAATGACATTCCGGACATAGTACCCAGTGACATGAGTTTCACGATGGACCAGGGTACCACCCTTGATGTCAGTGCCGAGGACGGTCTGGCGAGCAGGCTCTTCGATCGTGACAACACCGTCTATGACGGCAACACGGATTGCGATCCTAGCCAGGAAGACTGTCCGGCGGCTGATGACCTGTTCTTCCGAATTACCCAGGCGGCTACTTTCGATGAATTCGGCAACAAAATCGCGGATATCGATACGCCCCGATGCTGCGAAGGCGAAATTCATTACACGCCGGTTGCAAGTTTTACAGGAACGGACACGTTCAACTTTGACGTTTGCGACGTACCGTTTGCAGAAGCAACATCCGATAATTGTAATTTCGATTTGACAGTCGCCATCAATGTCTTGCCCATAGACGGAGCGGCCGAGGGCTCCGTCGAGGGTGTGGTTGAATTCGGTTACGATCTGGCGCAATCGCCGCTGGAATTACCGGTACCGTCAATTCCCAATGTGGTTCTATTGGTAGACGACTCAGATAGTATGTTGCTGGATATGATGACCCCTGAATCTGACGGCATCTATTTCTTCAGTGACGGTGACTCTGTGTCGTTTATAATGCCGGAGGTCCTGAAAGGCCAGTTTGCTCAGTCATCGGACGACCTTGCGCCAGCGGAAGAAGCAGCGCCAGGTAACGGATTGTGGCGGCTCAGAAGCAAGGATTACAACAAGATCTATTACGACCCCCGGATTAACTATCAGCCCTGGGAAGGGCTTGATCCCAACGGTGCCGTCTTCCAGGACGCTCAACCCACGGATGCGCCTGACGAGCCATTTGCCAACAACGCACAGACTACCGACCTGACGGAGGTCCAAAGCTTCGAGGGTAACGCGCCGTCAGGCGGTGAAACGGAAACATGCTCCAACCCCAAGGTTAAAGTAGACAATCCCGATCCACCGCCGAAAGAGGTGTTTTGTGATCAGTCCATTACTGATCCGGACGATCCACTTTACTGCCCCGAAGTCTGTACGACAGAAGAAGGGGGAGGAACAGCACAGTCTAACCTTTATCTGCCCCGGTACTATGTCTGGGATGACAAGGATGGTGACGGCGAGGTGGATGGTGCACCGGGTTGGTACAC
>JBBDSF010000186.1:0-3366 GCA_040905125.1 Pseudomonadales bacterium
GATAAAAAAAGATTCGGATTCACTCTCGCATTGTTTAAACTAACACTCCAATGAAGGTGTGGCCCTGTCACGCGTCCGGTTTGGCCGATGGCGCCGAGAATGTCACCTGCCGCGACAATATCTCCCGTTTCGACATCCATGCGGCTCATATGGCAATACATCGTGATGAGTCCCTGGCCATGGTCGAGAATCACAGTCTTGCCGTTAAAAAAGTAATCACCGGTAACGGAAACCGTGCCGGGTGCGGGTGCCTTTATGGGCTTTCCCTCATCGGCGGCAATATCGAGCCCGCTGTGGGGGCTGCGCGGCTGGTCGTTCAGAATGCGTTTAAGGCCAAACGGACTGGAAACAGGTCCCTCGATGGGCAGGCGGAAGCTGGTCGTTGGGGAGGCCTGCGCCTCGAAGCGTGTAAATGCTGAATTCATTTCCTTTCTTTCCCGGTTGATACGGTCCATGTCTTTCTTATAGGGATTGACCTTGCGCTTGTTTTCAATGGTGAGTCGCTGCACTGCATATTCCTTCGGTTTAACCTGAAAGGTAATTTTGCTGCCATCGGAATGCCGGAGCTCATGTCGGCCCGGATCTGTTGAAAGGGGTAATCCAACGACGGCATAAGGCTGCCCGCCTTCATTGACTATCATGACGGGTCGTTCCCGGAAGGTAACCTGCTTTGAGTCTGCGTCGAGGGGAATAACAGCAATGCCACCAGGAACGGGTTCATGTTTCGGCAGGGCCTGGGCATTCCCGGATAAACATGACACTGACAGCCAACATATCAGAATGATTGTTTTATGTTTCATCTGCAGGTAACGCTCCGGTATCGGTGGTGGTTTCCACGGATGTAACTTCAGCTGTCAGTTGACCTTCCATCAGTCTCGCCGTAATCAGGTCGCCAACATGGACATCGGTGGCTCGCTTAATAACGCGCGTCGTGGTACCCCCCTCCGTCACGATGGCGTAGCCTCTTTCCAACGTGGCCAGCGGACTGAGGGTATTAAGCTTGTGAATCAGGCTCTCGAAGCGCTGTTGTCTGCTGGTCAGTTCGCTGGCTGTCAGATGTTGCAGTTTATCGTACAAGTGGCCCACGTGCGCTCTGGCTGCATCGAGTCGGGCAACCGGACTGGTTAGTTTGTTGGTGGCCAGGTTAACCCGGGATCGGGCACGTTCAAGCAGATGGTTCACAGCACGTTGTAGTCGTAATTCCAGGTCATCGAGGCGCTGATAGGCGTCCTGTAGTCTCTGTCCCGGATGTCTGAGACGGCGCCCCAGATGGTCCACGTGTCGCGTCTGGTCCCGAATGTGAGTTCGCATCAGGCTGGCCAGTACTTTCTGATATCGGGCGAACGATTCCAGCCATTCACTCTGGTCCGGACTGATTAACTCCGCCGCGGCCGAAGGCGTGGGTGCACGGAGGTCGGCGACAAAATCCGCAATGGAAAAGTCCGTTTCATGGCCAACCGCGCAAACCACGGGAATCTCACTGGCAAAGACGGCTCTTGCCACGCCCTCGTTGTTGAATGACCAAAGATCTTCCAGGGAGCCGCCCCCTCGCGTCAGTACGATGACATCGATAGGTTGCGCCTGATATCGATTGGCGAACTCGAGGGCATCGATAATCTGGCGTGGCGAATCTTCTCCCTGAACCTGAACGGGAATAATCGAGACCTCGATAGCGGGGAATCGTCGCTTTAGTACATGTAATACGTCTCGCACTGCGGCGCCCGTAGGAGAGGTAATGATGCCGATATGGTTCGGCATGTCAGGAATCAGTTGTTTGTGCCCGGCCTCGAAAAGGCCTTCGCTGTGTAACTTTGCCTTGAGTTTTTCAAATGCGAGCCGCAGCGCCCCTTCGCCGGCATCCTCGAGAAATTCCACAATAAGCTGAAATTCGCCCCGTCCCTCGTAAATACTGACACGCCCACGGACGATGACCTGCATACCGTCTTTCACCGGAAATCGAATGCGCTGATTGCGGTTGCGAAACATGGCACAGCGAAGCTGGGCGGAATCGTCTTTGAGCGTGAAGTACCAATGACCCGAGGAGGGCCTGGCCATGTTCGAGATTTCTCCCTGGATGAAAACCATGGGGAACTCGCCCTCAAGCAGATGTCTGGCCGAGCGATTGATCTCGGCGACGGTAAATACCTGACGGTTGGGCGGTGCAATGACGGACATGCGCCTATGATAACCTGAACGGCCTTCGGCCTACAGACCATAGAACGCCCTGACAGGCTTACAGCCTGGGCAATGGCTTTCTACGGATTACAGCAGCGTATTGCGAAGGTTATAGGCGCAGCAGCGTTCCAGGTTCTGTATAATGCAGGGCTTTATTCGAGCGCTCAAATAATTTATGACTGATTTCTCGGCTGACCAGAACATCCACAAGGAAAAAATCCTTATTCTGGATTTCGGGTCGCAATATACTCAGCTGATTGCCCGCAGGGTCAGGGAAGTGGGTGTCTATTGCGAGATTCATCCCTGGGATTATCCCCGTTCAGAAGCGGAGAACTTTGCGCCCCGGGGCATAATCCTGTCCGGTGGTCCTGAATCGGTCACTGCAGACGATACGCTGCGCGCCCCTGAATACGTCTTCGACATGGACGTACCTGTGTTGGGAATTTGTTATGGCATGCAGGTAATGGCGTTGCAGCTTGGCGGATCCGTTAGTGGATCGGAAAAACAGGAATTCGGCTATGCCAGGGTCGCCATCACCGGCGATAGCCATTTGCTTCGGGATATCTATGATGAGGTGGACGGCGACGCCCGTTATCTCGATGTCTGGATGAGTCATGGGGACAAGGTAGTTGCTTTGCCAGAGGGGTTCTCCGGCCTTGCGGTCACTGACAATACCGACTATGCCGCTATGTTCGATGATGAACGGCGACTTTATGGCCTCCAGTTTCACCCCGAGGTTGCGCATACCCTGCAAGGCATGCCCATCTTGCACAGGTTCGTCATCGACATCTGCGGCTGCCAGGGTCTGTGGACGCCGGCAAATATTGTCGAGGACATTATTAATTCTGTTCGTGCGAGAGTCGGCAGCAATGATCAGGTCATTCTCGGTCTGTCCGGTGGTGTCGATTCATCAGTAGTTGCCGCGCTTTTGTCCCGTGCCATCGGGCGCCGGCTTACGTGTGTCTTTGTGGATAACGGCCTGCTTCGACGCGACGAGGTGGCCGAAGTAATCAGGATGCTCGGCAAGGGTTCGGACAATGTGTTTGAGTTGAACATCATATCCGTCGACGCGGAGGAAACATTCCTGAAGAAGCTGGCGGGAGTGACGGACCCGGAAGAAAAGCGCAAGATTATCGGTAACACATTTATAGAAATATTCGACGAGCAGGCAGCCAGCCTGGAAGACGTCAG
>JBBDSF010000187.1:0-3311 GCA_040905125.1 Pseudomonadales bacterium
ATGAGATCCCTCCATTCCGCGCCCTTCGGGCGCTCCAGTCGGGATGACATTGGAGGATTTTCTTGCTCCAGTCGGGATGACATTGGAGGATTTTCTCGCTCCAGTCGGGGTGACACGGTGGTTTCCTTTGCCGTTTCCGCTATCGTTTGTGCTCGCAGGTTTGTTGCGCTGATCAAAGTGCGCGTGCAGCCGGCCCCGGTAGCGCGAGGTTTTGGCGACACGTTGGCCGAGCGCGTTGTATTCATAGGTGCCGACGCGTTCGCCGTCCCTGACGATTCCTTCGAGGCGGTTGCGGGCGTTGACGATCATTTCCAGTTGCCGTTTCCCCGAGCTATCCTCGACAATGTTGCCGTTGTTATCATGCTGGAATTGTCGCGTGTCCGTGCCTTCATCATTCGTGGTGGTCACACGGGTGATCCGATGGCTGTTGGATTCGTATTCATACGCCTCACTCGCTGTCTTGCCATCTTTATCGATGCTGCGGCTAAGTCGATTGCCCACACCGTCATAGGTGTAATCGATGTCGCCATAGTGGCCGGACGCGAAGGTGAGTCGGTCCAGTGCGTCGTACTGGAGGTCCTGGTCGCTGATGCCGAGATTGTCGAGGATCCGGGTGATGTTGGAGACATCATTATATCGATACGTCAGCGACATGATCTCATCCATGTCCGCAACATCGATGTCGGTGATGCGATAGTCCTGATCGTAATTGATATCGGTAGTGAGGCCGTTGCCATGCTGCCAGCGGGTGGCCGGGCCGAATGGTAAGTAGTCAAAGTCGCTGGCGATGGACTTGACAGGGGAGGCGGCAGTAGCCTGCGTTGTGATGGCGACAACACGGCCAAGGTTATCGAGTTCGTAATGCACGAGTCGTCCTGACGGGTATGTTATTCCAATTAACTGGTTACCCAAATTGTACCTGTAATTCGTTGTATAGGTAATACCTTTTATCTTGCGGGTATCAGTGACGAGACTGCCGCGCGGGTCGTATTGGAAGGTTGTATTACCCGACGGATCTTGAGTTCCTGTCAACCGGCCAATGCTATTGGGACCTTCGTCATAGATAAATTCGATATTCTCATCCGGAGATGACGGATAACGAATGGCGGTCAGGCGATTCAGGGCGTCATAGTCATATTTCGTCATGACACCATTGGCATCGACGGTCTCGATACGGTTGCCGGCGACATCGTAGCGATGTCGAGTTACGCCGCTGGCCGTGCTGCTTTCTTCGAGCAGATTGTTGTGGCCGTCGTACATGTAAGTCGTGGTCACTCCTTTGACATCGGTGACTGACGTCAGGTTATCCCTGTTGTCATAGGTGAATGTACTCTCGCCGTCCAAAGCATCGGTTATAGAGATTAGTCGGTCCAGGCTATCGAAGGCCATGTCGGTCCTGCGGCTTAGGGCGTCGTCGACTTGGGTTAGATTGTCGTTGTTGTCATAACCGAGTTGCGTGGTTTGACCGACCGCACCGAGCGTTTCGATTGTGCGGCTGAGTTCGTCGAAGGCGCGGTTCTGGACTCTGACGATCGATCCACCGGCCGCCCGCGTAATTTCGGCCGTGCGATTGCCATCGGCATCCAGGGTGAATTCGATGGTCTCACCCAGATCATTTTTGATCCGTACGAGACGGTCGGCGGTATCATAGGTGTAATGCAATGTCTGGCCTCCCGGATCTTCGTCCGGGGCAGGCTTGGGCAGGTGCATCGCTATCACATTGCCCCTGGCGTCATAGTCGATGTCGGTGGTGGCATCACCGGCTTCGCTTGCGATGGTCTGCGCAACCAGTCGGCGCTGAGCATCATAAGCCAGCCGGGTTATCAGCCCATTGGGATCCCGTACAGTGAGCGGCAAGCCGCTGTCATCATAGGCCAGTATGTCAGTGGTATGTCCCAGGGCATTGATCACCGCTGTAACTTCACCCTCGTCGTTGTACTGCAATTGCGTGGTGTCCTCGACATCCGTGCGCGGCCCGTCGACTTCAATCAGCAAGCCTTGTTTATTGTAGCTGTATCGCCAGACGCGACGAACCGAAGTGTCGAGAGCAACTTCTTCACGCTGAATCAGCCGCGCCTCTTCATCGTAGGTTAATTCGATCCTGCGCCCGGATTCGGTAATCTTAACCGGCAAACGGAAGTCCAGATGCCATTCTATGTCGATAGTGCGCTGTTCCGGCGTGCCCACCGCTTCGATACGCCTTGTCACCAAACCAACGTGATACAGGTATTCATTATCGGGCAGGCCGGTGTGCGTGTAGGTGTATTCCGTCATGTTGCCTTCGGCATCCACTTCGCGTGTGACCGACCCGCGCGAGTCATAGCTTTTGGTGGTGGTCGTGGCCGGACAATTCACTGTCGGATGGCCGTCCATCCGAATCAGTCGCTGGCTGCCGAGAATGTCTTCGAACACGTAAGTCGTTCGTTTGCCCAGCGGATTGGTGACCGTGGTTTCGTTCATCGTATAGCTGATCGTGTTTAATCCAGCGCCGCCGGGATGACTCGTCAGAATGGCACGGCCTTGTTCATCGTATTCGAACGTGCCAAAGCGGTTGCCGTTTTCATCGATGATGCCGGTCAGGCCATGATCGAGATGCGGGGACTCATAGATATATTCACGCCTCGGATTGTCTGTCTCATCGTCCGGGGTGTCGTCCGGCAGCACGACGGCCGATAACAAGTGCTCGTCGTTATATTCATAACGATACATCGCACCATCGGGTGTGTGCAGCGCCTTCAGCAAATCAGCGTTGTTGTACTCAAAGTGCAGTTCACGTCCAAAGTGATCGGTGACACGTACTAACCGGTTATCCTGATGGGTCAAGGTCTGAGTAAAGCCGGCTTGACTGATCAATCCCGTCAGGCGTCCGGCGGTATCGAACTTATGCAACGTGCCGTCTTCATCCAGATACGCAAAGCCGTTGGCAGTCCGCGCCATCAAACCGGGTACATCCGGGTCGCTGAAACCCCGGGCATCGATATCGGCGAACTCGTACCGCAGGCCATTATCGAAGATCAGGATGACATCGGTGGTGCCATCAGGGTTGTCGTGGACGTGCAAGTGTCGTGAATAGGAAGTGTTCCAGCCGTCAGGATTGCCAGGACTGCTGGAGTAGTAACGCGCAAACTCGAGCGGGAAGGGTCCGGTGCCCTCATAGTCCGTCTCGATTTCCAGCTTGCCGCCGGAGCCCACGCTGATTGGGTTACCGACGCAGATATCGACGGCAACCTTGGGCAGTTGAACCGTGACACTTTGACTCGCCAGGTTGTTGTCATAGTCCATTTCGGGCGGTTCCGGCGATTCACCTTGTT
>JBBDSF010000188.1:0-3275 GCA_040905125.1 Pseudomonadales bacterium
AGGAACTCATTCGTTGCGATGACCCCACTCTGGGTATTGGCAAACCAGAACCATTAAAGCATAACCTGTCTGGATTCTGGTCCCGGCGCATATCCCGAAAAGATCGGATCGTCTATAAGTTTGATAAATCATCAATCTATGTCTTTGCGCTGGGTGGGCATTATGATGAGCCCTGACGCTGGTTTTCAGTCGCGTTTATAGCTATGCGTGCCTTTGCGGGACCATCTCTCACAGTAGCGGCAGCGAAGCTGACGTCCGGCGCTGCTAGGCGCGAACTGCTGCACTTTGTTATGTGCTATCCAAAAAAACATCCGTGCTTATCCTCGCCTACTATGCCAAGAAAATCTCTGAACGATTTAACCGTCGGAGCAGGATCATATTTGTGCCATTTCAAATCAGCGCGCTGCCAATATATCTTCCAATATCCTTGAGTCTTTACATAAGTGGCCTTCGCCACAGCATGCTCCATCTTCTGTGAAGGATTGCGCCATTGAGGTCGTATTTCAAATAGTTCAACACTCTGGTCAGAAATACGATACCCAAGATCAAGTTCATTTCGAATATGCACTGGAGGACGATGTGCCTTCATAAAGGCCTCGATTTCCTTCTCGCACTTCTTAATTTCAAATTCACTTATTGCCATGATAATTATTTGGTGCCGACTAGCACATAACGAGGCTGTAGAAAAACCTTATTTTGAAATGGGTTTCTTAGCCTGCTGAATTTTCTTTCCTGTTAGTTTCTAGTTTCAATTCGATGCTGCTGCTCTGCACAAAACCGGAATTATCTGGTCGCAGAGACTGAATACCTTGTTACTTCACGGTGTTGCAGCGAGCTTACCGTAATTCATCAACTTCTCAATGTTATGGACCATGCAATACAAGCGCCATTGACCTTGCGCCTTGCGTTTTCCTCGTAGACTGATGCGGTTGAGCCCCTTGTTCGTCCCGATGTTGCCAAACACCGGCTCCACCACCGACATTCGGTGGCCGTAGATCTCCCGACCCTTCTCACTATCCACCCTGGTCTTCATCCAGTCGGTGTAGGGGGTGCTGGATTTCCGTTTATTTGCTCTTGCCAGTACAAAGGAAACCTGCCGGCCACTGCCCTTGCGGTGGTCTGCTGATTCCGGATTGTACATACAAGCCTGCTTCTGCGGGCAGTGACGACATTGTAATAAGCGACCCGCGAAGTAAGCCACCTTGTCACCCTGGATATTGGTGCGGGCACCACCATAGCTGAGCGTCTTTCCCTGGGGACAGATACAGACCAGGGCCTTGGCGTCAAAGCTGAATTCACTGGCTGGGATCACGCTCTTCTTCCTGTCACTACCCCAGGGCTTCCCGGTCACTGCCGGCTTCTTGCCGTGCTTTTTCTTGTGATCCGTAAAGCGTGGATCGCGGCTGCGGAACTGATTGTCCGGGATGTAGGCATTGAGGCCGTTGTCCTTGAGATATTGCATGTTGGCTTCATTAGCGAAGCCGGTATCAGCGGTGATCACAGTGCCAGTCTTGCTGAGATTAGGGTTGATATTCAGCTTCTTCAGGCGCCCCCGGACGGCCTCGACAACCGGTTGTAAGGTATGGTGTTCCTGGCCTTCACCGAACGCCTGGGCATCGACAATGACCTGGTGCCTGCTATCGACTGTGGCTACACCATTGTAGCCCTGAATTGTGCCCTTGCTGGTGGTCATCTTGGCACTTTCATTATCGGTGATATTACTCTTCACTTCCTTGCGCCGGCGACCTTGTCCCATCCTTGGGGCCGCCTGCTTTAGGAAGCGGTCAATGCGGTCGCAGGCCTTGTCGAGTGTTTCCAGGGTCTGCTGCGAGCGCGCCACCCGGGCCTGGTTGTCCGGGTCCTGCTTATCCAGGCGCCGGTGCTCGGTCAGTTGGTGGCGGATGCGGCGCCTGATCTTGTCCCGCTTCTCCTCCAGTTCCTTGAACGTGCCGGACCACTCCTTGGCGGCGTTGGATGGCATCTTGCAACCGTCGATGGCAAACAGCTCATTACCCAGTAAACCCTGTTGGTGGCAAACAAGTAGTATCTGCTCGAACAGGGCCTCGATCTCATCGGCATGACTGCTGACGAAGTGGGCGATGGTGGTGAAGTGGGGCACGCTGTCGCAGGACAGGGCCTTGAACAGGATATTGGTCTCACAGCACCACTGGATCTCTCGGCTGGAGGTGATGCCTTTGGAATAGGCGAAGAGGATGATCTTCAGCAGAATCGCCGGGTCGTAGGCGGGGCGGCCGCTGTCATCGTTCTGGTAGTTGGGATGGAAGACCGACAGGTCCAGTTTATTATCTATCAGGTGGTGGATGGTGTGTTCGAAGGTACCTGGCTGTAGCTGTTCCTCGTAGTTGATCACAACCATGGAGGTTTGCTTGTAATCGTAATGCTTGAACTTTGGCAATGGCTTAGCCTCCTGGTTGGTGAGGGCTACATTATATATCAGAACGATCGGTATAGGGGTTTTTCTACAGCCTCAACGCCTTTCTTCAGCGGCCAAAGCGTACTGGCGTGGCTTTTGCGCTTTTAGCAAAAGGCATGACAGTATGATTTGGTCCGTCTGTAAGAATTTATTAGGCATTTATCGATAGCCCACTTTGGGGCCAATATTATCAAGCAATTTTGAGCATGCACTTTGTATTGGGCCAAACGACGGATAGTTCTTTGAGCCCGTGACAATGTAATTTAGTTGCTTCGACGAATATAGGTCGTTCAGTACTTCAAGTGCTTGCATCTCTCCCGGATCAAAATTAACTAACGAGCCCAAGCCTAGCTCCTTAGCCTTCTTCAGAATCTTCAATAGATCATGCCCATACTTTTTCGTAGGAAGATCCTTCAATGGGATACCATGAAATACCAAATAGGATTTCAAGGAAAGCTCGATCGCATGCCCAACCAAATACAGCACGGGGATGGGGGCAATAATTTCGTGGCCTAGCCGCATCCCAACAACATCACCGGCAGCCATCGCGCAATCGTAAAAATCACGCGCGTACCTAGAAAGGCCTATGGGAGTTGTGCGCGAAGGATCGGAGTGCATCGATTTGGTCCGTCTGCAAGAATTTGTTAGGCGTTTTCATCGCGCACACTTGCTGCATCATCCATTAACCGCATCAAATATATATTCATGCCCTATCAACCGAGTAGATTTTGGAATTGCGAGTAAGTTCTTATAAGAAAGTATGCTGCGACACTAATACCTGCCGCGGTTAGCACCAAATAGATCCAAGCTCCTACTGACAAGAACTTATAGAAAATTGGAT
>JBBDSF010000189.1:0-2677 GCA_040905125.1 Pseudomonadales bacterium
TTCTTGCGTTCAGAGTTATCCAGAGTTTTAAAAATCAGAACAACGCCAAAACTCCGCTTTCATTATGATAACTCAATCAACGAGGGTGAACGTATTTCACGGGTTATCGATGATGCCATTGCCGAAGATCAAAAGCGGCCTACGGAGAAATAAAGTGGCAAAAGGAAGGAATAAAGGCAGAAAGGTCAATGGCATTCTGTTACTGGACAAGCCACCGAAACTTACGTCAAACGGTGCTCTTCAGTTAGTCAAACGACTTTATAAAGCTGCAAAGGCGGGACACACGGGAAGTCTCGATCCGTTGGCTACAGGCGTTTTACCGCTTTGCTTCGGCGAGGCGACCAAATTTTCCCAGTTTCTGCTTGAAGCTGACAAACAGTACGTTACGACCATAACCCTGGGCGTTTCGACCACGACGGGTGATGCAGATGGGGAGATCGTCGATACCGGTGCGGTGGGTAGCTATACCATCGACGATATCGAGGAAGTAGTCTCACAGTTTCGTGGTGTGATCGATCAAACGCCGTCCATGTATTCCGCGGTCAAATTAAACGGTGAACCGTTATACAAGTTGGCCCGTCAGGGAATAGAAGTAGAACGGGAATCGCGGCGCGTGACGATATACAAGCTTGATGTCTTGCGTTATGAGGCTGATCAACTGGAACTTGAGATCATCTGCAGCAAAGGTACCTACATCCGGTCCCTTGCTGAAGACATTGGTGAAGTGCTCGGGTGTGGTGCGCACATAAGCGCATTGAGACGGATTGCGTCAGGTCCGTTTAATGTCGATCAAGTACATACGCTGGAAGAACTGGAAAGCCTCCGGGATACCGAAGGCCTGGCAGCCCTGGATCGACTGCTGATGCCGGAAAGTGCCGCCGTACAGGATTGGCCAGCCGTGGAATTGACTGAAATCACCGCATCCTGGCTCAGGCAGGGTCAAGCGGTGCAAATTCCCCATGCGCCGACGGAAGGATGGGTAAGAATTTTTTCCGAATCCGAGGATGACAATCAGGGCGAGTTCCTGGGTGTCGGCGAGATTCTGGGAGATGGAAGGGTAGCACCGAGACGATTAGTTGCGGTGCACCACTAGTCGCGGACACCTTTGTACGGGGCAATAAACCCTGTATGGTGGCAGCCGACGCTGTAAGAGCTCGTGACATCTGCAAATATGCGTGGATGTTGGCTCATATAATTCACCTGAATCAGGTGCCTTTTAAAGCATATTCATTGGAGATAAAGCAATGGCATTAACAGTAGACGAGAAAGCTGAAATTATTAAGGAGTTCGGAACTTCCGAAACCGATAGTGGTTCGCCTGAAGTACAGATTGCGTTGTTGACAGCGAACATTGAAAAGTTGCAAACGCATTTTAAGGAGCACAAAGGGGATCATCACTCCCGCATCGGATTGCTCAGAATGGTCAGCCAGCGGCGGAAGTTGCTGAACTACCTGAAGGCGAAGAATGTTGATAAATACTCTCAGGTCATTAGCAGGCTTGGCATCAGAAGATAACAGAGACAAAGTAGCAGATATTATTCAAATCATTAATGGAGAATTAAGTTGGAACAGGTAAAGAAGAAATTTATGTATGGTGACCAGGAAGTGGTCATGGAAACTGGCAGAATTGCACGACAAGCAACCGGGTCAGTCCTGGTGACCATGGCGGATACAGCTGTACTGGTCGCTGTTGTAGGACAAAGAGAAGCAAGACCGGGTCAACCGTTCTTTCCTTTAACGGTCAATTATGAAGAGAAGACCTACGCTGCGGGTAAAATTCCTGGCGGGTTCTTTAAACGTGAAGGTCGTCCTTCGGAAAAAGAAACGCTGACCTGCCGCCTCATTGACAGACCGATCAGGCCGTTGTTTCCCAAGGGGTTCATGAATGAAGTGCAGGTAACCTGTACAGTGATTTCGGCGAGCAAGGATGTTGATCCTGATATACCGGCATTGATTGGTACCTCCGCAGCATTGAGTTTGTCCGGTATCCCCTGGGCCGGCCCTATTGGCGCGGCACGTGTGGGATTCAACAAAGATGGCTACATACTGAATCCCGGGTTTGAAGCACTGGAAACCTCTGCACTGGATATGGTCGTTGCCGGTACCGACAAGGCCGTTTTGATGGTTGAGTCGGAAGCCAATGAGTTGACCGAAGATCAGATGCTCGGCGCTGTATTGTATGCCCATCAGGAAATGCAGAACGTCATTCAGGCCATCGATGAACTCAAGGCAGAAGCGGGTAAGCCGGCGTGGGATTGGCAACCTGTGAAAGAGAACGTCGAACTGCTCGACGCCATGAACGCTAAATTTTCAGAGCAAATTGGTGAGGCGTATCGCATTACCGATAAGATGGAGCGTCAGGATCGTCTCGGCGAGTTGCGCACCGAAGCCATTGAACAATTTGTTGACGCCGACAAGGGTGTTGACGCTGAAGATGTTCAGGGTGTCTTTGCCAAACTCGAAAAGACACTTGTACGTCGCCGTATTGTTGCCGGTGAACCGCGAATCGATGGTCGCGATACCCGCACGGTTCGTGATATCGATGTGGAAGTCGGTTTCTTACCCAAGACTCATGGATCGGCGCTGTTTACCCGTGGCGAGACTCAGGCACTGGTAACCACCACGCTGGGTTCCATGCGTGATGCGGCAATCATCGACGCCTTGCAAGGTACCTATCG
>JBBDSF010000189.1:2777-12248 GCA_040905125.1 Pseudomonadales bacterium
GACATGGACTTCAAGGTCGCAGGTACGGAAGCCGGGGTTACAGCACTTCAGATGGATATCAAGATTCAGGGTATCACGGAAGAAATCATGCAGGAGGCATTGACGCAAGCCAGGGAAGCGCGATTGCACATTCTTGGAAAGATGAACAGCGTCATCGGTCGTTCCCGGGATGAAGTCTCGGAAAATGCCCCCAGTGTGGTGACGATGAAGGTCGATCCGGACAAGATCAGGGATATCATTGGCAAGGGAGGCGCAACCATTCGTGCCATGACGGAAGAAACCGGCGCCACGATTGACGTGGATGACGACGGTACCGTCACGATCTTCGGTGAAGGCCAGGAGTCACGCGATGCGGCAATTTCCCGAATCGAAGCTCTGACGGCCGAAGCGGAAGCCGGCCAGATCTATAAGGGCAAGGTGGTCAAAATCGCCGACTTCGGTGCTTTCGTCAATATTCTGCCTGGCAAGGACGGGCTGGTGCATATTTCTCAGATATCCAAGGATCGAGTCGAGAAAGTGACTGACTACCTCAGCGAAGGTCAGGAAGTCGAAGTCATCGTGCTGGATGTTGAACGAGGCCGCATCAAACTGTCCATGAAGGAAGTACCGGGACAGACTGATAGCGAGCAGGAAGCTGAAGCAGGGAGCTAACCTGAGGCGGACAACGTCCGCCTTAGGCTATCCCGGAAATCGCGCAGCCGTAGCCCCGGAAACGCAGCGCGTTATCCGGGATCTCCCACGTCATCCCGGAATTCCGCATAGCGGAATATCCGGGATCTGAGACTGCGAATAGACATGGATCCCGGATATCCTGCTATCGCAGGATTCCGGGACGCCGACGTTAGTCGGCGCTTTTAGGCCTGTTTTCGATCAGATTATCCACGACCCCTGGATCTGCCAGGGTCGTGGTATCACCGAGATTATCGAGATCGTGCTCGGCAATTTTACGCAGTATTCGTCGCATGATTTTGCCTGATCGCGTTTTGGGCAATCCCGGTGCCCACTGGATGATATCTGGCTGGGCGATGGCGCCGATTTCGGAGCGGACCAGATCGTTCAGCTCTTTGCGCAAGGCCTCAGTGCCCTCCACATCATGCATGAGCGTGATGTAGGCATAGATGCCCTGACCCTTGACGTCATGCGGGAAACCCACGACCGCAGCCTCCGCAACCGCATTATGCAACACCAGCGCACTTTCTACTTCTGCGGTACCCATGCGGTGTCCGGAAACGTTCAGGACATCATCCACCCGGCCGGTGACCCAGTAATAACCGTCTTCGTCCCTGCGCGCGCCGTCGCCGGTGAAATAATAGCCTTTGAACCGGGAATAGTAGGTTTTGACACAGCGTTCGTGATCGCCATACACGGTGCGCAACTGACCGGGCCAGGATTGTTTGATGACCAGGTTGCCGGCACCGGCACCTTCGATTTCATTGCCGTCGTCATCCAGTAGAGCAGGCTTGACCCCAAAAAACGGTTTCGTTGCCGAACCGGGTTTGAGCGGTGTGGCACCGGGTAACGGCGAAATCATGATGCCGCCTGTTTCCGTTTGCCACCAGGTGTCCATGATGGGGCAGCGACCGTCTCCAACAACATGGTAATACCATTCCCAGGCTTCGGGATTTATGGGCTCGCCGACTGTCCCCAGAATCCGCAGGGATTTTCTTGAAGTAGCGGTTACGTATTCATCTCCCTGACCCATCAGTGCACGCAGTGCAGTGGGTGCTGTATAAAAGATGCTGACCTTGTGTTTGTCGATCACTTGCCAGAAGCGTGAGGGATCCGGGTACGTGGGAATACCTTCGAACATTACCGTAGTCGCGCCGTTTGCCAGGGGGCCGTAGACAATATAGGAGTGACCGGTGACCCACCCTACATCGGCACCGCACCAATAGATATCGCCATCATGATAGTCGAACACATACTTGTGGCTCATAGCCACATGCAACAGGTAACCACCGGTCGAGTGCAGTACGCCCTTGGGTTTGCCGGTGGAACCGGAGGTGTAAAGTATGAACAACGGATCTTCGCTGTCCATGGGTTCAGGCTCGCATGTAGTCGAGACCTTCGCGACGGACTCCTCATACCAGATATCACGACTTTCGTTCCAGGCGATATCCCCCCCCGTACGTTTGACGACCAGTACTGTGTGGATGTTGGGACATTCTGTCAGAGCCTGGTCTGTATTATTTTTCAGCGGAATAATGCGATTACCACGGATCCCTTCATCGGCCGTGATGACGGTCTGGCAGTCTGAATCCAGTATCCGGTCCCGCAAGGCATTGGGTGAGAAGCCGCCAAACACCACCGAATGAATCGCGCCTATGCGGGCACATGCCAATATCGCGTAAGCCGCTTCTGGAATCATCGGCATATAAATGCAAACTCTGTCCCCTTTCTTGACGCCTCGCTCCTTCAGAACGTTCGCGAGCCGGCAAACCTTATCGTACAGCTCCCGGTAAGTGACGCTGGTGTCCGTGGCAGGGTCATCCCCTTCCCATATAATGGCTTTGTTATCGCCGCGATATTCCAGATGACGATCGACGCAGTTGTAACAGGCATTCAATTCGCCGCCGATAAACCACTTTGCTTCGCCCCGCGTGAAATCAGATTCGGATAGTTGCTCCCAGGGTTTGAACCATGTCAGTAACTCATTGGATTTCTGACTCCAGAATTCCTCCGGGCGTTCGATGGAGGCCTCATACATAGCCTCATACTGGTGTGCATCGGCGAACGCCCGGGCCGCCATTTCCTTGTGGACGGGATATACTTTGTCGGTGGACATTGATTGCTCCTCAGGCCGAATTTCGATGGGTTTTATACAGTTTTACCAGCTTGTTGGTTGATGGATCATGCTTTAATTCCGCATGGTCATCGGTGATTTGATCGTAAATCGTTTCACTCAGGGCTTTTCCAAGTTCGACGCCCCATTGGTCGAACGGATTAATTTGCCATATTCTCGCCTGAAAGAAAACTTTGTGTTCATACAGCGCGATCAAAGCGCCGAGAGACTCCGGGGTCAACTGAGGCATAACGATGGTATTGGAGGGCCGATTACCCGTCATGGTCTTGTGAGGCGCCAGAGCTTGTACCTCTGACTCGGTCATATGTGACTGCCGCAAGCTGGCAACGATATCCTCAGTCTGCTGGCCATTCATCAATGCCTCGCTTTGGGCGAGGCAGTTCGCGACCAACAAATCGTGATGGTGCAGATGTCGGTGATGCGCCCGAAAGGCCACAATAAAATCGAGGCTGACTAGACGGGTTCCCTGGTGCAGAAGTTGATGAAATGCATGTTGCCCGTTGGTTCCCTCCCCTCCCCAAACGACGGGCCCGGTGGTACAGGTTACCGGCGTACCATCGAGCGTCACGCTTTTGCCATTACTTTCCATGTCCAGTTGTTGGAGATGTGCAGGTAGCAGGCGCAGCGAGTGATCATAGGGGATAACGGCATGGGTCTCCGTCCCGTAGAAGTTGTGATACCAGACGCCGATAAGTGCCAATAGTGCCGGCATGTTTTCGCTAAAGGGAGCTTCGAGGAAATGGCGGTCCATGGCCTCCGCGCCACGCAAGAGCGCCGCAAACAGCTCGAAACCATGGGTGATAGCCACTGTGATGCCGACTGCCGACCAAAGGGAGTAGCGCCCACCGACCCAGTCCGCCATCGGTAGAATATTGGCTTCGTACAGGCCAAAAGCGGTTGCGGCCTCGCTATTGGAAGTGACCGCAATTAGATGATTGCCGGGATTGGCACCGGGAATCGATTCGGTCAACCACTGCCGGGCCGTGTGGGCGTTGGTCATGGTTTCCGTGGTTGTAAAGGTCTTCGAGACGATGACGATAAGTGTTTCGTTTGGGTCCACTTCCCCAAGAACGTCCTCAATATGTTGGCCGTCCACATTGGCGATATAGTAGGCCGTAATCCCTGAATCCGCATATGGCGCGAGAGCCTCCGCGACCATTTTGGGTCCCAGATAGGAACCGCCAATCCCGATGTGAATAATTGATTTTAGTGGGCGGCCGGACGCTCCGCGCCACTTTCCGTTGCGAATATCGTTGCTAATGTTCTTCATTCGCTGCAGCGTGCTTGCAACTTCCTGAGCTTCCTGTTGCAGTGTGGTCGGTGCACTATCGAACCTTGACCTCAGCAGGGTGTGCAGCGCTGCCCGGCCTTCGGTGATGTTTACGCGTTCGCCCCGGTACATTTGTTGGATCTGCTCGCCGAGGCCAACTGACGTCGCCAGGTCCAGTAACAATTCGAGAGCTCTGCTATCGATAAGGTTTTTGGAATAGTCCAGATACAAGCCGGCCGCATCTATTGTATATTCGTCAGCTCGCGCGGGGTCGGTCTCGAACAGCTTCGCCATCCTCTGCGATTTCATGGTATCCGCGTGTTGCGAGAGCTGTTGCCAAACGCTGGTGCTTGTAATGTCCATAATGCTTGTTTGCCATTGTCCGTGTGTTAAATGAATGATGGTTTCGGGTTGTAGTAATGGCGTCCACTTTTCACGGTCCGCACGAAGCGAAGCAGTTCATTATAATCTGATTCGTCGCCGACCAGATCGATGTCGGCAGCGTTAACAATCAATAGTGGCGCCTTGCTGTAGTAATGAAAAAATTCCGTATAGGTTTCAACCAGTTCCTCAAGATACGATCGCTCGATGTATTGTTCCACTTTTACACCTCGATTACGTATGCGCTCCATAAGCACGTCAGCGGGGGCCTGCAGGTAGACAACCAGATCCGGGGTTGGCGCGTCTATGGTCAGGTGGGAGTAGATATTCTCGTATAGTTTCAGCTCATCCGGGTCGAGATTAATTTCTGCGAAGAGACGATCCTTCTCGAGGATAAAGTCGGCCACTCGAACTGGTTCGAACATATCGCCTTGCCGTAACTCTTGTATCTGCCGTGCGCGTTCGAATAAAAAGAAAAGTTGTGTAGGCAGCGCGGCTTGGCGACGATTTTGATAAAAACGTTTCAGAAATGGATTGTTCTCTACTGTTTCAAGAAGGGCTTCATAGTTAAAAGACTCCGCGAGCCGGCGTGCGAGAGACGTTTTGCCGACTCCTATGGGACCTTCCACCGCGATGAATCGCGGCAAATTCTTACTTTGGTTATTCGGGCTCACCGCAATCCCCCGTGCATGATTATAGAGTCAAGCCTGGTGTCATGTACCGTAAGATCGTCATAAAGTTTTAGCCCCGTTCCTTTTTCTTCCGCCTTCTTGACCGTTGTGAACCGGGTCCCGGCAGTGAACGAACCAGTTGGCGTCGTCCTTCCTCGTCGCATTCCTGATATTCGGTCCACCATTTTCCGAGGCCATTTAAGTCTTCGCCCGCTTCCTCTCGTAACAACAGAAAGTCATACGCGGCACGAAAACGCTTGTGAGTCACGAGCCTTTCAGCGCGACGGCCATGACGAACTGGCAGACGAAACTGAAGGTTCCAGATATCACGCATCATACCCGTAAACCGTCTGGGTATGGACGTAAACAGCTGTTGTCTCGCTATGACAGTCTCGGCAGCTATCTGGAACGCCTCGATATTGGTGACGCCCTCGTTCTCCAGACGCTGTTTTTCCTCCACGAATGGATACCAGAGAAATGAAGCAAAAATGAATGCGGGTGTTACCGGCATGCTAGCCGCTATTCGATTGTCTGTGCTTACGAGAGCGGCGCGTATCAGCTTGCCAGTGGGGAATGACTCCATGGTCCGCCTGGTATCAGGAAACATCCACGCCAGAAGGTCGTACTCAAGCATCAGCTCATAGGCGCGCACACCATAACCGGTCATGAACAATTTTAATACTTCCTCAAACAACCGTGCGGCGGGGATGTCCTGAAGCAGAAAACCCAGCCGACGTATGGGTTCTGCTGTGGCCGGCTCTATGACGAAGTCCAGTCTGGCTCGAAAACGTATGGCTCGAAGCATACGAACCGGATCTTCCCGGCATCGGCTCTCCGGGTTTCCAATCAGTCTGATTTGACCGGCCTCGACGTCTTTGACGCCTTCGACCAGATCATAAATTGCGTCTGCTTCGGGATCGTAATATAGCGCGTTCATGGTGAAATCACGGCGAAATACGTCTTCCTCGAATGTGCCGAAGACGTTGTCCGAGAGAATCATTCCACCGTCGCTATGATTACTCTGGTGGCTGCGAGCCGTGTGCGGCGCTCTGAAAGTGGCCACTTCGACAATTTCGGGTCCAAAGTGGACATGGACGATTCGGAAGCGCTTGCCGATCAAACGAGAGTTGCGAAATAGTCCCCGAACGTCTTCGGGATGGGCATCGGTCGCAACATCGAAATCCTTGGGCACTTTGCCCAGGAGCAGATCGCGCACACATCCACCTACCAGATAGGCTTGATAACCTGAAGTAGCCAGCCTGTTGACGACTTTTAGCGCATTCGTGCTGATATTGTCATAGGAAAGTTGGGGGACAGCTTCGGTCATTTATACCACCAGCCGCGGCCCGCTTTTATCTATCAGGTCGACACCGTATTTCATTTGAGCTTAAAAGAAGTGATTACCAACGGCAATAATACACAGGGTTAATGACGAAGCGCCAATGGTAGCAGAGATTCCGGGAGAGTGCTCGAGTGGATTGTCCACCCTGAGGCTGATGTGATGGTGGAGTTAGTCATGACAGCCTGGAAATAAAAATGGGAAAAGCGAACTTTTCCCATTCAGTAAGCCAGTTATTCTTCTTCTTCTTCTTCTTGTCGTTTTTTTTCTTATTGTTGGACAAACTTTGGACAGCAAGGAGTGACTAACTCGTCCGTGAAACTCCCCCCAACCACTCGCCTTGCTGATCTTTTTAGTCCGATCAGGAGGTCAACTCATGTATCCGGTCAGGCCACTTAAAAAGGCCTTTCTCTCCAAAGTTGACGCGCTCTTTCCGCGCCATGCTTTCTTATTATTGTATGGCAGATATCTATATGCACACTCCATGCCAAAAATAAATCCCTATGTAAAACAATGACGTATAGTTTACCCTGTCCCTCTGGCCATGCAAAAGTGTAACGAAATGTAACGTATGCTGGGTATTTTCGTAACACTCGTCATGCTATCGCTTCGATTGTTCTCTCGGAATTTTCAACTTTTGGCGCCGCTCCCAAAGACTCTTTCTGCTGATCCCGAGTGATTGTGCCAGCTCCGTTTCCGTCATGTGATCCTGGTTTTCCAGGACAAATTTCTGGAAGTAGTCTTCCAGCGACAGAGTTTCCTCTTGCCTGCATTCACCAGTGTCACCGGCGAAATCCAGGTCGATTGCAAGAAGCTCGGGTTCGATGGTAGCCGCCTCACAGAGAATGACAGCCCTTTCAATGGCATTTTCCAGCTCTCGAATATTGCCTGGCCAGCGATATTGTGTGATCAGATCCAGGGCCTCATTGGAAAATTCAAGCGTTTGCTTGCCGAGTTTGTAACAGTTGACCTTAAGAAAGTAGTTGGCTAACTCCACCAGGTCATTCTCTCGTTCTCGTAAGGGTGGCAGGGAGATTTTTACCACATTCAGCCGGTAATAGAGGTCTTCACGAAACTCGCCGCGTCGCGTGAGGTCCCTGAGATCCCGATGTGTGGCGACGATGAGGCGGACAGATACGTTTCGGGTAGCCACTGAACCGACCCGTCGGACCTCGCCTTCCTGAAGTACCCGCAGCAACCGTGCCTGAGCGTCCAGAGGCAGTTCGCCAACTTCGTCCAGAAAGAGTGTGCCTCTGTCCGCGGCCTCAATAAGTCCCACCCGGGCACTGGTGGCACCTGTAAAGGCGCCTTTTTCGTGTCCGAACAACTCGGATTCGATCAGTGTATCCGGAATGGCGGCACAATTGAGTGAGATCATATCGCTACGTGCTCTGTGGCTGCTGTTGTGTATGGCTTTAGCAGCCAGTTCCTTGCCGGTGCCGGATTCGCCCACGATCAGTACATTCGTGTCGGTTGGCGCCACCTTGGCGATACGATCGAATAATTCACGCATCGCTTTGCAGCCACCGAGCATATTCTCAATAGGTGGTTGTGTTGCTGGCCGGCTGCCTTCACGTTGCGCGATGAGGTCCTTGATAGTGGTCAGTAATTCTTCATAGTCAAAGGGTTTGGCAATATAATCTGCCGCCCCCATTTTCATAGTTTCCACTGCCGATCGGAGACTTGCATAACTGGTCATAACCAGCACCGGAATATCGCGTGCCAGTTTTATGATGTCTGTACCCTGTGGGCCGGGAAGCCGTAAATCCGTAATGATGAGGGAGAAAGTCTGCAGGTCGAATGCGAGCGCTTCGTTGAGGTTATTGGCTTCGCATACCTGAAAGGATTCGTTTTCGAGAAATCTCCTCAGAGATGAGCGAATAACCACTTCGTCTTCAACAATGAGAATTTTTTTCTGGCCCATAATGCCGCAGAGCTGTTACTCGAATACATTCGCACTAAACAATGAATCAGGAGTGGAAGTCAAGCTGGAATTAGCGAGAGGCAGGGTTATTAGTACGCGTGTACCCTGGCAACGTTTCCCGGAATCTATCGTGATAGTACCCCGGTGTTCCTCAATGATGGATTGAACTATCGCGAGGCCGAGGCCTGTACCCTGCCCGGGATCTTTGGTCGTATAGAAAGGATTAAAGACATGGCGCAAGTGATTGTCGGAAATCCCGTGCCCCTCGTCTATGATTTCGACTGATAGCTGGTCTTCCCGGATACTTGTCGCAATTGTTATCTTGTCACCACGCTCGGATGCATCACGGGCATTCGACAAGATGTTGACAAAAACCTGGGAGAGCCGTTGCGGGTTCCCGGAAATGAATAGACCCGCGGCACATTGGTTAACGAATGTGACGTTGCCTGACCGATGGCTAAGAGACATCAGTCGAATTGACTCATCAACGCATTGCTTAATGTCGATTGGAACGCTGGATTGTTTGTTCTTGTTGCCTTGATGGGTGAAGTTAACTAACGACTCCACAATTGTTGAAATTCTTTCCGTTTGTTCAAGTATTTGATCGGGAAGTGACTGTAGATCACCAGTGTTCAACGCTTTCTTCAGGTCCTGTGCAATGCATGCTATTCCTGTAACGGGATTGCCAATTTCATGGGCGACTCCCGCTGCGAGCTGGCCCACGGAAGCCAGACGTTCTTTGTCGAGTAATTTTTGCTCGAGTAATTCTGCCTCGGTGATGTCTTCTATGAGGATGATAACGTCGCTATTTCCCTCACCAATGGTTGCCTTGTGAAGGTTGAGTGACATGGTCTTCTCGTGCATCTGCAGTTGGTGTTTCGATGTAGTGATACCCGTGTCACTCGCGAAACTGTCAAAAAGTTTGCCCCATTCGGGCAATGACGCCACATGGGACCCGATCGCTGTTCCTGCCGGAATCCCGGTGACTCGTCCCATGGTTTGATTCCAGGTAAGCACACGGTCATTCGCATCAATGGTGCAGACAGCTGCGGGCAGGTGCTCCAAAATCTGTCCATAGTACTG
>JBBDSF010000189.1:12348-13785 GCA_040905125.1 Pseudomonadales bacterium
GTTTGCTTGCTTAGTTTGCTGCCATCTTTGCCCGTGATTACCGGTACGTGGGTGTAGGATGGCTCTATCAAATTGAGCTGTCTGCATACCGCGATTTGTCTGGGGGTTGAGTCGAGCAGGTCTGCACCCCTCACGACATGGGTAACCTGTTGGAATGCGTCGTCGACGGCAACGGCAAGCTGGTAAGCGAACAACCCGTCTTTACGCTTAATAATGAAGTCGCCAACATCTTTATCGAGGTGATAGTACAGGGGGCCCATAACTCGATCTTTGAACGATATAACCATGTCTCCGATAACCAGTCGAATGGCATAAGGGGCGTTTATATTAAAATCGTTTTTTCGACACCGGCCGTTGTATATTGTGCCAACCATTTTTCGCGTACACGTACAGGGGTAGACAAGATTTTCCGCACGCAGTTGATCCAGTGCTTGTTGGTAGGCATCGAGGCGGTCGCTTTGATACAGGACCTCACCATCCCAATGCATGCCAAATCCTTTTAGCTGGGACATTATCTGCTGCGGTGCGTCCGGCGATTCACGGGGTGGATCCAGGTCTTCAATGCGAAGCAACCAGAGGCCGTTATGATGCCGCGCGTCAAGATAGCTTGCCAACGCGGCGACGAGCGAACCGAAATGCAAAGGGCCTGTGGGCGAAGGCGCAAACCGACCCACATAATAATCGGAGTCAGTCATTGTGGGTCGATATCAGGAGCCGAGGATCTGTCTCTCTTTGATTTCGTCCAGCGTTTTGCAATCTATACATTGGGTTGCTGTTGGCCTTGCTTCCAGGCGACGAAGTCCAATCTCGATACCGCATGAATCGCAATATCCATAATCGTCCTGATCGATCAGATCTATTGTCGCATCAATCTTTTTGATCAGCTTTCTTTCCCTGTCGCGGGTGCGCAATTCAAGACTGAATTCTTCCTCCTGGCTGGCCCGGTCAGCAGGGTCAGGATAATTTCCTGCTTCATCCTTCATGTGCGAAACCGTTCTGTCCACTTCTTCCATTAACTGGCGCTTCCAGGTCAACAGGATTTGCTTGAAATGATCTTTTTGCTCCTCATTCATATACTCCTCATTAACTTCGGGAGTATAGGGCTCAAAATCGATTGGCACTTCTGCGGGTACCTGCTGAGCCTGTTCCGTCACCTTTGTGCGAGGACCAGGCTGTCGTACAGGTTCAGATTTTGGCCTTGTTGTTGACGCGCTGGTGACACTTGACTTCTTTGCAGAACTTTTAGCAGGGGATTTGCTCTTTGCCCCTGTACCGGCTTTGGCTTTGGTCCCGGATTTGGCCTTGGTTCCGGCCTTCGCTTTGCGCGCAGCCTTCGACTTGGTAGCGGCCTTGGCTTTTGTTCCGGCTTTGGCTTTCGTTTTGGCCTTGGCTTTTGTTCCGGCTTTGGCTTTCGTTTTGGCCTTGGCTTTTGTTCCG
>JBBDSF010000189.1:13885-19665 GCA_040905125.1 Pseudomonadales bacterium
GGCCTTGGCTTTTGTTCCGGCTTTGGCTTTCGTTTTGGCCTTGGCTTTTGTTCCGGCCTTGGCTTTCGTTTTGGCCTTGGCTTTCGATTTGGCCTTTGTCTTCTTCGCCTGCGCCTTTGCCTTGGTGCTGGTCTTTGCCTTTGCCTTTGCCTTTACTTTAGTTTTGGCTTTTGCTTTCGATTTGGCCTTCTTTTTGGCCGGTGTCTTCTTTGTCGCTGCTTTCACCTTTGCTTTAGCCCTGGTCTTCGATGTTGCTTTGGCTTTGGTGCTCTTTCTCTTGACCTTTGCCCGCGAAGTACTCGCCGAACGGGACTTGGCCTTGCTGGCTGCCCTGGTCTTTTTCGCGGGAGATTTTTTGCGTTTTGCTGCCATAGTTTCTTCCAATTAAGCTAGGCGGGGTTTAAATCGAGCAGCGAACATTACCAGATAGTGACTGTTTCGCCAAGCAGGTTTTTGCAAAGTTCCAGGATGCCAAATACCGATCAGAACGGCGTATTATGTAACCACAGGATTTGCAGTAGCTCATAGTAGACAGGAGAATTCGTGGCGGCACCATATACGCATGAGCGACAGGGGTTAGTGAAATACGAGCAGCGATTGAATCGGGGCCGGCTGGTCCGGCGGTACAAGCGATTCCTGGCTGATGTGGAGCTTGAGGACGGTAGCATCATTACAATCCATTGCCCCAATACGGGATCCATGAAGAATTGTGCTGTGCCCGGTGATGAAGTCTGGTTCTCCACATCGCTGAACACGGACAGAAAATATCCGCAGACCTGGGAGTTGGTACGTACTGGCAGAGGACACTATATCGGAATTAATACGACGAGAGCCAATCGATTGACAAGAACTGCTATACAGGATGGCGCGATAGAGGAGCTGAGTGGGTACGCTTCGTTGCAGAGCGAAGTGAAGTATGGCGTCGAGAAAAGCAGAATTGACTTTCTGCTGCAGGAGCACACGGCACTGCCTGATTGTTATGTTGAGGTAAAGAGCGTGACTCTGCTTGAAGCGCCTGTTTCAAAAGGAGTGGGCTATTTCCCGGATGCGGTAAGTACACGCGGCGCCAAACATTTGCGCGAGTTGATCCATGTTGCCGCGGATGGTTACCGTGCAATGCTTTTTTATTGTGTGCAACATTCAGGTATACAGGTGGTCAGGCCTGCGCGGCATATAGACAATCATTATTTTGAAACATTGGTAGAAGCGATAAACTGCGGTGTGGAAGTTATTGCCTATAAAGCAAGAATGTCCCCGTTCGCGTCAAGATTATGGCGTCGTATACCCATACAAATTGAAGAGGCATAATCGTGGTTGAACCACGCGCCGCATTTATTATTCTGATCTGTCTGTTGCTCGCTGCCGCACTTTTTTCCATGGCTGTCGGCAGTGTTTCACTGCCCGTCCTTGAAGTGGCGCGGATTCTTGTGAATATGGAGTCTGAACCGATTGCCAGGACCATTGTATTGGATATTCGACTACCACGGATTCTACTGGCGGTTCTCGTGGGTGGTGGAACCGCCACGGCGGGTGCTGTGATCCAGGGTTTATTCAGGAATCCATTGGCTGATCCGGCGTTAATCGGGGTTTCCAGCGGCGCTGCCCTGTTCGCCGCCGGGTTTCTGGTATTTGGCGTAGAAACAAAATGGGCAGCTTCTCTCGGTGTCCCGGGGAGTGCATTTATCGGCGGACTCATCGCCACATGGTTGGTACTCGAGGTGGGCCGTCGGGGAGGAACCATGTCGAGCATGTTATTGGCGGGCATTGCGATCAATGCCATTGCCATCGCCGGCGTCGGCCTGTTTTCCTATTTGTCTACCGACGTCCAGTTACGCTCGGTCGCCTTTTGGGCTTTGGGCAGTTTCAATGGTGCCGACTGGTCGGCGGTGATGATCGCCGCTGTAATACCTGTGGTGGTGTTATTGTTGTTTCGGGAAAGTCGAAATCTTAACGCCATAACACTGGGTGATCAGGAAGCGGGACATCTGGGCATTTCTGTGAGTCGGTTGAGAAAGCGAGCGATCGCCTATACGGCACTTGTGGTCGGTATCGGCGTTTCCCTGACAGGTGTGATTGCATTTGTGGGTTTGGTTGTTCCTCATTTGGTTCGCATGACCATGGGGTCCAATCACTATGTTGTGATACCAGGCTCTGCTGCGCTTGGAAGTATCCTGTTGCTTTTAGCCGACAGTTTGAGCCGCTATCTGCTCGCTCCAGCCGAGCTCCCGATAGGGATCCTTACGAGTTTGTTGGGCGGACCGTTTTTCATCTATCTGATTGTTCAACAAAAAGGGAAGTTGGGAATTTGAGCCTGGAACTGGACGATGCGGGATTTCGCGTACAGGGTAAACAGCTTCTGGACCATGTCGATCTTTGCCTGGAGCCGGGCAGGGTGGTTGGCGTTATTGGGGCAAATGGTGCAGGTAAGACCTCATTATTAAAACTGGCCAGTGCCGAATTATCGCCCACTTCAGGCGAGGCACGTCTGGATCGTGCTTCCCTTAAAACATGTACGCGGGAATCCCTGGCGCGCCAGATCGCAGTATTGCCACAGCACTCAATGCTCGATTTCCCGTTCCGAGTGGACGAAGTGTTGCACATGGGGCGCATACCTCACATGACGGGGCAGTCTGTTGATGCGGCGATTGTAGATGAAGTCTCGAAAATCATGCAGCTTCAGGCATTCGCGTACAGAACCTATACGACCCTGTCAGGCGGGGAGCGCCAGCGAGTACAGATTGGCCGTGTTCTGTGTCAGGTATGGGACGTTGTCCAGGGTGCGTATCTTTTGTTTGACGAACCGACCGCACCATTGGATTTGGCCCATCAGTTGACGTTCTTGTCATTAGTCAAGGAACTTGCTCAGAAAGGCGCTGGAATCTTGCTTATCCTTCATGATATTAATCTGGCGGCCCGATTTGCCGACGAGATTATCTTGCTCAAGGAGGGCCGCGTTCTGGCAAACGGACAACCGGATGCGGTATTGACGGCGGACAACATCAGGGCGGGTTTCGGCGTGGAAGTTGAACTTGTCGCGACGGGAGAAACTCGATTAATTGTTGCGAGCCCAACCCGCCGCGACATAGCGGAGCAAGCAAATCCTGTAGACAACTCAGGTTGAAATGAATAGCCCTGTCGCGGATGGTACAAGCGGCTTTATCCTCAGCCGGCAGTGGAAGGAGCAGCCTGACAGAGCTTGCCCTCGCGAAAGCGAGGGACCCGTCCTCCATCAGAACCTGGTGTTCATAAATACTGTGGGCTGGGGAACCTCTGGAAAATCCGCCACCGCTCGAACCCTCCACATGGCGGACTTGTCAGAAGCCTCCTGGAACTACATGGCTGACACAAGCTGCGTTTTGATCTCGTTGGTCGGTAGCCGCGCACCGAAATTGGTGACCAGTAATGCTGCCGCCTTATTCGCAAGTGTGGCGGCATCCGTAAACGATTTACCCTGGCAAATCGCGTGCAGGAACGCGCCGGCAAACATGTCGCCTGCGCCCGTTGTATCCACTGCCTTGGCGGGAACACCTTCGACCATTTTAACTTCATTACCATCGTAAACGATGGCGCCTTCCTTGCCGCACGTCATGGCAAATTGTGCACAGCGTTCCGTAAGTGCCTTGATCGCTTCGTGACGATCATCCTTGCCGGTCCACAGTTTTGCCTCGTCTTCATTACAGAACAGCAAATCAATGCCGTTCTCTGCCAACTCATTAAATGAACTCTTGAAGTTGGAAACCATTGCCGGGTCAGACAATGTTACGGACACAAGCACGCCATTTCTCTTTGCGATGCGTTGGGCTTCAAGGGCAGCTTCGTATCCAGTCGATGACGTGACCAGATAACCTTCTATGTACAGATAGCGTGAATTTTCCAATGCTTCCGGTACCAGTTCGTTGGGCGACAAGTCCTGGGTGATGCCAAGGTGTGTGGTCATGGTGCGTTCGGCATCCGATGTGACCATGGAAATACAGGCTCCCGTCTTGCCAGCCTCGCGGCCCTGGTCCAGATTCGTATGTACGCCGGCTTCTTTTAAGTCTTTCATGAAGAAGTCGCCCGTCTCATCACTGGCGACCTTGCAACTGTAGAAGGTGCTGCCACCGAATTGCGCTATCGCAACGATGGTATTGGCAGCGGAACCTCCACCGGAGAGTTTGATAACCTCATGCTCGTGTTTTTGCTCCAGAAGGTAGATCAGGCGCTCCCTGTCCTCTTCCTCAATCAGTGTCATCATGCCCTTGGGCAAGTTGGCTTCGGTGAGGAATTTTTCGTGTACTTCGTACTCGGTATCTACCAGCGCGTTACCGACGCCGTAGACGTCATACTTATTCATGTTGTCTCCATTAGTGATGTCGCCGACATTATACGTCAGTCGGCGATTAATTTCATTTCGCGAGTTAGAAGGTGAGTGAACGTCGAAATTTGCGTATCAGGCTTGTTTCATCTCTTTGAACGTTTCATCCGCTGCCTCTACGGTTTTGTCGAACTCCGTTGGTGTATGAGCCGATGAAACGAAGCCTGATTCGAATGGCGAAGGCGCAAGATTGATTCCACGAGATAGCATGCCGTTAAAAAATCTATTGAAGGCCTCAGTGTCGGAATTCATTACGTGGGCAAATGAGGAAACCTTCTCGCTTGACGAGAAAAAAACACCGAACATCCCTCCAACCTGATTTGTCGTAAATGGGATGTTGTTTGCGGCGGCTCTATTGGTCAGGTCATCCATCAATTTGCGTGCGTCTTTGTTCAGGGATTCAAAAAAGCCCGGTTCTGTTATCAGTTCAAGGGTTGCCAGCCCCGCTGTCATCGCAATAGGATTGCCGGCCAACGTGCCGGCTTGGTAGACGGGGCCCAGAGGGGACAACAATTCCATGATATCCCGGCGGCCGCCGAAGGCACCGACGGGCATGCCGCCACCGATGACCTTGCCAAGGGTAGTCAGGTCAGGCGTAACCCCGTACAGTTCCTGTGCGCCCCCCAGAGAGACACGAAATCCAGTCATTACTTCGTCAAAAATCAGGAGTGTTCCGTACTTGTCGCATTGTTCACGAAGTGATTCGAGGAAACCAGGTTCCGGTGGTATGCAGCTCATATTGCCGGCGACTGGTTCCACAATAAGTGCAGCTACCTGATCGCCGATTTCGGAAAATGTTTTAGCGACCTGTTCGGCGTTATTGAATTCGAGCGTCAGCGTATGTTCCGCAAAACTTCGGGGAACGCCTGGTGAGTCGGGTTCGCCCAGTGTCAGTGCGCCTGACCCGGCCTTGACCAGCAATGAATCGCTGTGTCCGTGATAACAGCCTTCAAACTTGATGATTTTGTCGCGCCCGGTAAATCCACGAGCCAGCCTGATAGCGCTCATGGTAGCTTCCGTCCCGGAATTCGTCATACGTATCATCTCTATGGATGGTACGATCTGGCAGACTTTTTCGGCCAGGCGTGTTTCTATTTCCGTCGGTGCGCCAAAGCTCAGTCCGTCAGGTAAAATTTCCAGCAGTCGCTGAATTACTGTCGGGTGCGCATGACCAACAATCATTGGACCCCATGAACCCACGTAATCAATATATCGTTTATCGTCCTCGTCGATCAGGTAAGGCCCTTCTCCTTTTTTGAAGAAGACCGGCTGTCCGCCCACTCGTTGGAATCCGCGTACAGGAGAATTAACGCCGCCGGGCAGGTACTTTTTTGCCTCCTTAAACAGGTCATCTGATCGGGACATACTAGATCCTTTTCTTTGAAACAAGGGTATTGAGAAGACGGCATTCAAACATAAACAGCTG
>JBBDSF010000190.1:0-16889 GCA_040905125.1 Pseudomonadales bacterium
ACAAAACTTTCAAGCGGTAATTGTTCAAAATACAAGCTCAGCCAAATTTTATTTTCCCCTTTCATAGAGTGTCACCTCCCATAACGCTAGCCTGGATTATTCATGAACATCGAAATTTGGTGGAGGACGGGTCCCTCGCTTTCGCGAGGGCAAGCTCTGTCAGGCGAACTTGTTTTTATTTTTGCCAGCGGAAGGGACCCACTGGGGGATGGGTGTGACTTGATTAAGCTCATCGTCAAAATGAATAGTAAACGATTCCGTAGCCCAGCCTCCTCGGCGCTTTATAATTTTCAAGTTGAGCGATGTGCTTTCCTCGAAAGAGCTTTCTTTAGAAGAAGAGGGCATGACACCGTAAAGCTGAATCCTGAGCTCCGCCGGGGATGCCTGCTTTTCTGCCCGATTTGAGCGGAACAATATGCCCCAGCTGTCACCATCTTTACTGGCAACCTGCAGGCGACGAATTTGCTTTGGGTCGATATGGGTGAACCAGGCCATCACAACACTGCAACTACCAGACTCCAGTGCTTTTTCTAAAACCCAGCAGGTATCTTTGTAAGTTTGAGGTTGAATCACGAGGACGGTAGATAGATCAATACCTGCCCTGGCCAATGCGGGCGCATAAGGGATATAAGGGGGGGCAACCCACAAAATCCATCGGGCTTGTTGCCGGCTCATACGAGCAAGGGCAGGTATCAGCACCCGTAACTCCCCGATACCCTGCCTGTCATAGATGAGTTCGGTAACGCCGTTGGCAGGCCAGCCACCCCCTGGCAAATATTCATCCAATAAACGGAAACCCGTGGAAGTTCCACGGCGAAATTCCGGGTTCAGACTGGAGGCGCGCCACAAGTCGGCACTATTCAACCCGGAACTTTGCAGCAAGTTATCAAGGGACTGACTCACTTTTCACCCATCCTTATTCGGGAATTCACACCAGAAATACTGTAAATATATACAGTATTTTGGTCGAGGTCAAACAGGCAGCTTCTGTGTTTCCTTCACCTCCTCCATGACCACATAAGTTCTCGACTCCCGAACCCCTGGCAGAGTCAACAGAGTTTCCCCCAATAACTTTCGGTAAGCCGCCATATCCGCCACTCGCGCCTTGACCAGATAATCGAAATTGCCCGACACCAGATGACATTCCAGAACCTGGGGTAACTGAACCACAGCTTCACGAAAGTCCGCAAAGACATCAGGCGACGTCCGGGTCAGGGATATTTCTGCGAACACAAGCAGTTCAAGATGCAGCAAATGCGGATTCAACCTTGCCTCGTATCCTTCAATGTGTCCGCGACTTTCCAAAGACTTGACACGTTCCGCGCAGGGTGTCGCGCTCAGGTTCACCTGTCGGGCCAAATCCGTATTGGAAATACGACCGTTACTTTGCAGCACCCGAAGAATTTGCCAGTCAATTCGGTCGAGTGGTTTTTCCTTTATATTCTTCGATTTGGCCATGTATTTTCCCCATTTTTATTTCTATACAGGGGAATATCTTACAGAAATCGATAAATAAAGTGAGAATCAATTCGTATGGGTAACTATACTTTACTTTAATCATCAAATTTTGCATTCATCACCGGGGTCGAGGGACAAACTATGCTGATTGGCGTACCCAAAGAAATTAAAAACCATGAATATCGGGTCGGTCTGGTACCGGCTACAGTCCGCGAGTTAATCCATCATGGACACGAGGTTGTTGTCGAAACCAACGCCGGTGACGGGACAGGGCACCCGAACGAGGAATATAAAACTGCCGGAGCCACAATATTGCCCGATGCGCCTGCCGTGTTCGGTCAAGCCGAACTCATCGTCAAGGTAAAGGAACCCCAGCAGGTGGAAAGAGAAATGCTGGAACCCCGGCATACGCTTTTTACTTACCTCCATCTTGCTCCCGACCGAGCGCTGACCCAGGGACTAATTGACAGCGGCGCCACTTGTATCGCCTACGAGACTGTTACCGACGATCTGGGGACACTTCCATTGTTAGCCCCCATGTCTGAAGTCGCAGGCCGTATGTCCATTCAGGCCGGCGCCATGTGTATGGAAAAATCTCATGGTGGTAGCGGAACGCTGCTGGGCGGGGTGCCCGGCGTCGTTCAGGGACAGGTGCTGATCATCGGCGGCGGCGTCGTTGGCTGGAATGCCGCCCAGCTTGCCGTTGGCCTGGGGGCGAGAGTCATTGTGATCGATAAATCCATCGACGTTTTACGCAGGTTTGACCGTCACTTCAGCAACCGCGTCCAGACAGTGTATTCGACCAGGGACGCCATCGAATACTATGCCATGGCTGCCGACCTCATCATTGGCGCCGTATTGATTCCGGGGGCCTCGGCACCCAAGCTGATCACTGCCGATATGGTCAAGACCATGAAGCCTGGTACCGTCCTGGTGGACGTCGCTATCGATCAGGGTGGCTGCTTCGAGACATCCCGGGCAACAACTCATGACGACCCCACTTATATCATTGACGACGTTGTCCACTACTGCGTTGCCAACATGCCGGGAGCTGTAGCGAGAACGTCCGCGGCCGCGCTTAACCACGCAACCCTTCCTTATGTGCTGGAATTGGCGGACAAGGGTGTCACACAAGCCCTCAAGGCAAACAAACATTTATTGAATGGCCTCAATGTCTATGAGGGTAAAATTACAAACAAGTCTGTCGCCGAGGCTCATGGTATGAATTATGTCGATCCGGATAGTATATTGTAGGGTGTCATCTCACCGTTATCGGGGGATAGCCTGCGCGAAGGCGCCGCAAGTTTTCTGGAAAAACGGGAACCGCATTTCAAGGGCAAATAACGAATTGGAGATGTGAGCAATGTACGAAGAAATTAAATATGAAACGGATGGGCCCGCCGCCATCATTACACTGAATCGACCTGACGCATTGAATGCGCTGACCAATAATATGATGGAGGAGCTCAAGCACGCCCTGGATCGAGCTGAGCGGGATGAAACGGTTGTCGGCATTATCCTGACAGGTGAGGGCAGGGGATTTTGTTCCGGCATGGATATGAATGCGCTCAATTCCCAGGCAAGTGGCGGTGATCTTGGCGCAGGCGTTGAGCCCAAGCACCTTGATGCCGACCCTGGCGATAAATCCATGGGCGAGGATTTCCATATCGCTTTTACCTATATCCTGTCTATACGCAAACCTGTTATAGCTGCCGTTAACGGTGCCTGTGCCGGTCTGGGCATGTCCATTGCGCTTTTGTGTGACATGCGATTCGTCTCGGAGAACGCAAAGTTTATAACGGCGTTTTCGCAACGCGGGCTTGTCGCCGAACATGGGCAGAGCTGGATTTTGCCGCGGGTTATCGGTCCATCCCGGGCGCTGGATATTCTCTGGAGCTCAAGGCGAATCGGACCTGAAGAAGCCCGTGAACTGGGACTGGCGAACAGGGTTTATCCCCAGGATGAGTTGTTGGAACAAAGCAAGTCCTATATTCGGGAACTTGCCGAGAATGCTGCACCGTCATCATTGATGATCATGAAACAGCAGGTTTACCGTCATCTGAATATGACACTGGGCGATGCCATGAAAGAAACCAATCAACTGATGCTCGAAAGCCTGGAGCGTGATGATTTCAGGGAAGGCGTCAAGTCGTTTATTGAACAACGCCCGCCGCAATTTGGGAAGATCAAGGTCGATTAGCTATCAACTTGCCGCCTGGTAGCGCGCCACAATCGCCGCTGCAATTTTGTTGGAGAAAAGCGCAACGCAAACTGGATCGTAATGGCACCAAGTAAAGTGGGCAGCCTCACCAGTCCATGTCGATACATCCATAGGCGCAGGCTGCATTCATTCTTAAAATTCTGCCAGCCCGCACGGCGTCCAAGTGTTGCGTCATCGAAGCGGCAGTAGTACAGCGCCTCGGGTAAATTGTGCAGGCGATAACCGGCCTTGATGACCTTTGCCCATAAGAAATAATCCTCCAGCAAGGGGAGTTCAGGATAGCCGCCGGCCTGCTTGATTGCCTCAGTTCGATAACAGACGGTAGCGTGGTTGACCGGATTCCGCCACGGGAGTTGACGAACGATCTCCGCATGGGACTCTTTAACCGGTTTCAGTCGTGCCTCGCCTGGGTGGTCGACGAACTCCCACATTGCCGTACCCAAGACAGCAACGTCCGGATTATCTTCCACAAAAGCAAGTTGCCGTTCGAACCGCTCAGGGGCCGCAATATCATCCGCATCCATACGCAGCACGTAGTCGGTGGTACAGCGACGGAGGCCCTCATTCAGGGCCGAGGTAAGTCCGCGATTTTCCGGCAGGTTAACCATCTGAAAGAGTTCCGGCCACATATTGGCAAATTTCTCGATGACGGTTTCGAGTTCCGAGTTCAGCGGTCCATCCCTGACCAGAATGATACGACCGGGCATTCGTGTCTGGTCCACCAGGCTTTGCATGCATGTGTTCAGCGTATCTGCCGATTCGCGGTGATAAACGCTGAGAAGAACGCTGGCGGTTGTCATTGAGTTTGGCTTATGGTTTCGCTGATCTGGTGCGCCAAGGTGGTTATACCAATGTGTCTGATTGTAGAATACCTCAATGTAATCGAAGATGTAGGCGCGCGCCATAGATATCAGGACTGGCCGCATATGAATCGCGGATCAATGTCGGCGATCGCAGGCCTTAAATTGCGTGGTCCGACAATGGGTTGCGTTGCCCCCTGCAAGGGATACTTCTAGAATGAACGGTGTTCAACCACTGAACGAACCGCTACAAGCACGCTGTCAAGGCAAGCCGATAGCGTGCACGAAAGCGCCGCTTTCGTTACGGTAAGTCGGTAATCGGCGCTAAAGTTCAAAAAGGACTTCAATATCCATGAAAAGAGTTTTCATTACCGGGGGCTGTGGCTTTATCGGGGCAAACCTGGCGCGGGTTTTGACGCCATCGTACCAGGTTGTTGTCTATGACAACTTTTCCCGGGGCAGCCCGTCTTACGTCAGAGACTTGCCCGTCGAAATTATTGAGGGTGACATCCTTGATCGCGAATCCTTGCAAACCGCGTTAGCGAACAGCGACTATGTCATTCATCTGGCCGCTTTCGGTTCCGTCATCGAGTCCCTGGCCGACCCGATGACCAATTTTCAGCAAAACGCGCAGGGAACCCTCAATGTGCTTGAGGCGGCGAGGGCGGCCGGCACGTCAAAAGTGGTATTCGCTTCAACCGGCGGGGCCCTGATCGGGGAGGCCGAGCCACCTGTCAGCGAAACCAGTCTGCCCAAGCCGATCTCTCCGTACGGGGCAAGCAAGCTTGTGGGTGAAGGCTATGTCCATGCCTTCGCCCGGTCTTACGGCATGAACACCGTGGCTCTTCGCTTTGCCAATGTGTATGGGCCAATTTCCGCCCACAAAAAAGGCGCTGTCACTGCCTTTATCAAGGCACTGTTCGAGTCAAAACCGATCACAATCTTCGGAGAAGGCAAAGCATCCAGAGACTTTCTGTATGTCGATGATCTATGCCAGGGTGTTCAATTGGCGCTGAAGGCAAATCTCACTCCGGGCGATGTACTACACCTTGCCTCCGGTGTTGAAACATCGATACTGGAGCTGGCGGAGTGCATCAAGTCCGCCGCGAACCTGCCTGACCATCCGATCGAATTTGAACCGCCACGACAGGGTGAGGTGTTCAGAAATTTCGCGCGTTACGATTACGCCCACGCAATGCTTGGCTTCGAACCGGTGGTTCCACTGGCCGAAGGGATTGAGACCACATTCAGCTGGTTTGCCGAGAACCGCGAAGACGTGCTCAAGACCGAGGCGAGCGACGCGTAAGGTTGTGTATAACAATGGCCACTCACTCGATCAACGGATAGGACAAAGGAGACACACATGAAAGTTCTGGTTCTTGGCGGCGATGGTTTCTGCGGCTGGCCGACTTCGCTGCATCTGTCGGCGCTTGGCCACGAGGTGCAGATTGTCGACAATCTCTCGCGCCGCAAGATCGACGTGGAGCTGGAATGTGGGTCATTGACGCCCATCCGCCCCATGTCCGAGCGCCTGCAGGTCTGGAAAGCCATCTCCAACAACGATATCGGGTTTCATGACTTCGATGTGGCCGAACACTACCACCGGCTGCTGACGTTGCTCGAACAATGGCGTCCTCATGCGGTGGTGCACTTTGCCGAACAGCGGGCCGCGCCGTATTCCATGAAATCCAGCTATCACAAACGTTACACGGTGGGCAATAATCTGAACGCCACCAATAACCTGTTGGCCGCCATCGTCGAAAGTGGGCAGGATATTCATGTCGCGCACCTGGGCACCATGGGTGTGTACGGCTACGGCACGGCGGGCATGAAAATCCCGGAAGGTTATCTCAATATCAAGGTGGAAACCGACGAGGGCGAGATGGTTGAGAACGAGATACTGTACCCGGCCAATCCCGGCAGCATCTATCATATGACCAAGACCCAGGATCAACTGATGTTTTTTTTCTACAACAAAAACGACAAGGTGCGCGTGACCGATCTCCATCAAGGCATTGTCTGGGGTACGCAATCGGAGGAAACGCGGCGCCACGAGTCTTTGATAAATCGCTTCGATTATGATGGAGATTATGGCACGGTGTTAAATCGTTTCCTGATGCAGGCGGCTATCGATTACCCACTCACTGTTCATGGCACTGGCGGCCAGACCCGTGCCTTCATTCACATTCAGGATACGGTGCGCTGTATTCAGCTGGCGCTGGAAAACCCGCCCGAACGCAATGAACGCGTGAAGATCCTGAATCAGATGACTGAGACCCACCGTGTCCGCGATCTTGCCAAAATGATCGCCGAACGCACGGGTGCAGACATTGATTACGTGCCAAATCCTCGTAATGAAGCCGACGAAAATGACCTGCACGTGAGAAACGATACTTTCTTGAACCTTGGACTTAAGCCCACCACTCTGGCCGAAGGTCTGATGGGCGAAGTGACCGATATCGCCCGCAAGTATGCTGACCGCTGCGACCGGAGCAAAATTCCTTGTGTGTCCATGTGGTCAGTTGACAGGTCCTACTCCGCCTTGACCAACGACTCGGATTAATTGAAACCGATGCAAGGTGTGGGTGACACGATAAAGCGAAACGGATTACGCGCGGAATTATTTCGAGGTGGTGTGGGCAGTGTTCTGGTAAGGCTTACGGCCACCAGTCTTGGCTTCGTTGTTGCCGTAATCCTGGCGCGTTCTCTCGGTCCGGCGACCTATGGTATATATACATTTATCCTGGCCCTGCTTCATGTGCTTGCTACCCCTGCGGTGATGGGCTTACCACAGCTAATGGTTAGAGAGACTGCCACGGCGCAGGCCGATGAGAATTGGGGCCTGATGCGCGGTCTTTGGCGTTGGTGTACACTCACGGTAGTTATTTTTTCAATAGCGATAGCCATTCTCAGTGGGATCGTCGTTTGGCTGCTCATTGATCAGATGGCTGAACCCAAGGCGAAAACACTGCTGGTTGGGCTGCTGCTGGTTCCTTTTCTTGCGCTTGCAAAGCTGCGCGGTGCTGCATTATCTGGCCTACGCTTTGTGGTACTAGGGCAGTTACCCGAGAGTATCATCCGCCCGGCACTTTTAGTCCTTCTTGTCCTCCTTTGTTTGTTGGTCTATCCGGAATCCTGGTTGACGGCCGTTACGACAATGAGTCTGCATGTTGTCAGCACGGTTATGGCGTTTGTTGTCGGCACTTGGCTGTTATGGCGACTACGGCCCGTTGAACTGACGAGACACCCAAAGCCCTTGTACCAAAGCAGCACCTGGATCGCATCGGCTGTGCCGCTTGCAATGATTGCCGGAGTTCAGATCATAAATCAATACACGGACATTCTAATGCTTGGTTTTATGCGAACCGATGCAGAGGTGGGCGTGTATCGTGTTGTGGGGCAAACCACAATGCTTGTCCTGTTTGGTTTACATGTGGTTAACCGTGTTGTGGCTCCGCATTTTGCGCGGATGCACAATCAAGGTGACGCCGACGGCCTGCAGCGTCTTGTCACACTGAGTGCTCGTGCGGTATTGGCTTTCGCGTTGCCGGTCGTGTTGGTTTTTCTTTTTTATGGTCGGGAGTTGTTGGTCTGGATTTTTGGAGAAGCATACGGCGCTGGTTACGCTGTGCTCGCTATTCTTGCGGTGGGACAGCTGGTTAATGCCAGCTTTGGATCGGTTGGCTACCTTTTGAACATGACCGGGCACGAACGGGATACACTACGCGGCGTTATGGTGGCGGCGATCGCCAATATTCTATTGAATCTGGTGCTGATTCCCCTATATGGTATCGAGGGTGCAGCTCTGGCAACGGCTACAACAATGGTTGTCTGGAACGTGATACTTTGGTGGGCTATTCGGCTTCGACTGGGAATTAACAGCAGCGCAATCGGGACAGCGCGATGAAATTTACATCTGATGAACTTGAATATGTAATGGGGCAACGCTTCTCAAGCAGCCTACCTTTATCGTTTGAAAGGGAGCCTGAAGATTATGATTATCGAACCCGATATGAGTTACTAATCAATTTTGTAAGGGGAAAACAAGTTATCCATATTGGTTGTGTTGGTCATGGCAATGTCGGCACCTTGCATGGCCACCTCGTTGAATCTGCCGCGCGTTGTTTCGGTGTGGATGTAGACGAGGCAGGGATTCATCATATGAGGAATAAATGGGGATACGAGGATGTTGCAGCGGTGGATCTTTCCGAAGAGACACATTCTGAATTGATGGAACAACAATGGGACTACGTGCTCCTCCCGGAGGTGCTCGAGCATATTGGTAATCCTGTCCGGTTTTTGGAGAAGATACGTGACAGTATAGGCGATCGAGTCGGTCAATTCGTTATCACAGTGCCCAATGCCTTTAGCCTTGAAAAAATATTGCTTGCACATCGCGGTATTGAATCGATCAATACTGACCATCGTTTCTGGTTCACGCCGTATACCCTGGCCAAGGTCGCGCAGGACGCGGGGCTTGTGCCCATAAAATTCATCATGTGCGCGGATCGCATTAATGAGTCCTGGTTAAATCCGAAAGCGTTACTTAGAGATGTCTGGCTGAAGCGTTGTCCATTGCTTCGAAAACGTATCATCATGTTTTTTAAGGTGCGGTCAAAGGTGACGAGGTGAAAGAAACCAATGCGTTATTTCATTCATTCACAACCGGGGGTTATGCCGCTTGGGGCGAGCTGTTTCTGGAATCCTTGCGAGCCGTGTATGGAAGCAACCTTAACGTGTGGATCGACGGGTTAAATTTAAGTGAGCATCAAATCACTGTATTGGAAAATACATATAAAGATGTGCGGGTTGTCAATGAGATAGAAAATGATAAAACTGTTGAGGAAGTAATTGGCACCAATGCGGAAGACATCCATCGTTGGATGAATGAAATAGAGATGGGAATTACGACGGGTGAAAATTTCAAATATAAATTGTACATGTCCGTAAATAAGCGTTATCGTAACCTGGGTTCGGTTATAAAGGACGCCGGAGACATGGGGTATAAATATTTCGTCCATACTGATATCGATCTCTACTTCAGGCACGAGATAAATGGTGTCTTTGATATCCTGGATAATCATGATGCCGCCTTTTATTTTAGACCAGCTGCGGATCATACCTATGCGGTACTGGGTGCGTTTTTGGCCTTTCGGCTTAACGCCAACACCATCCGGTTTGTGGATGAATGGATGGCTCAAATAGATAAGGTGCCATTTAAGGAGAGGTGGAGAGGTTTCGGCCAATCGGTGTTATTTTTTACATACGAAAAGGTTGGTTCAGGGGTGAGTGTTGCGGATTTAAGTTCAATTGAACAAGCACCAAAAATATCAAAAAAATTTGAACCAAATGCACACATTTGGATGAACAGTAACAGTTTAACCTTTGGTAATATTAAGTTGAGTTCCAGAAAAAAGTCATGGAATGATTTAAAGCGCAAATATCCGAAACTGGAGCCTTTCTCACGGCCGCGAATTCCTTATAAGGCAATTAAAACAAGGTTGTTGAAACTGTTTCGGGAATTAACGAGATGAGGCCAGATGATCGTCTCCCATAATCAGCGCTTTATTTTTATTCATTGTCGAAAGGTAGCAGGCAGTTCGATCAAAGTCTCGTTGGCACCCTGTCTGGGACCTGACGATATTATGATAGGAAGTTGGCATGAGGCATTGCGCTCAAACACGCGACTTAACAAACAAGCGCGCAGAACATTGCTGCATCCGTTGGCGATGAAAACGTGGCTCACTCATCGGTTGGCAGGAAACGATTCCGCTAGCGCGATAAACGAAGCGATCAAAACCAGGTACGTACACAGGGGGTTTGCTAATCCTCCGCACGCAAGTGCAGCTGAAATTAAGAGGCATTTTCCTGACGAATGGAAGAGATATTTCAAATTTTGCATTATTCGAAATCCCTACGACAGGTTAGTTTCAGAATATCTTTGGAGAACTAAAAATACGAATATAAAAGTCAGTTTTCGCGATTACCTTAAATGCTTGCGAGGAGAACGATTTTACCCAAACCTTCTTGCCGAAGGCGAAACGCACACCTGGAATATGTACACAATCAACAATAGGGTCGAAGTTGACTATATCGGTAAATATGAAAACATGAAAAGCGACTTAAGGAAAATCACTGAACATCTAAATCTCCCGAGGTTGACTTTGAGCCATGTAAAGGAGACAGGTCGTGACAGGTCATATAGAGAATACTATGGTTATAAAGAACGGGAAATTGCTGATTCCCTGGTGGCAAATGAATGTGTGGCGCATGGATATGAATTCTAACCGGCATTTTAGCAGGGTGTAGGCTGTCCGTTCATGAGGGCGCCAGCGAATATGTTAGGGTCTGACTATCGAGAAGCGGATATCGAGCCCCGAGAACAAGCTTGACAAGATTCACGGCTAGCAGGTGATCAGTTTTGAACAACAGGCCCAATTTCTTTATCTTGGGGGCGCCAAGGTGTGGAACAAGTTCGCTGGCCTATTGGTTATCAACGCATCCCAATATTTTTATGCCTCCTATCAAGGAGCCGCATTACTTCAGCAAAGACCTCGCGAACCGTACAATCAGGACGATGAGCCGTTATGAGTCGCTTTTTGCCGAGGTTGAGGAACACCACATGGTTGTTGGTGAGGCGTCAACCTGGTATCTGTATTCTCGTGAAGCGGTACGCAATATTGAGGAGTCGTGTTCCGGGTCACTGTATATTGTCATGTCACGCGATCCTGTGGAAATGGCATATTCGCTTTATCACCACAATGTCAGTGTTCTCTACGAGGACCAGTCAAGTTTCGAGAGTGCCTGGCGATTGCAAGAAGACCGGGCGGCGGGGAAAAAAATACCCCGGAGCTGTGTGGAGCCAGCATTTTTGCAATACCGAAAGGCCTGCGCATTAGGTTCGATGATTGAAAGAGTTTTTAATCTTGTTCCACCTGAGCGTGTGTTTCATGTACCCCTTGACGCAGTCGTATTAAATCCGTCGCGGGAATATGAACGTGTTCTTCAATTCCTTGGCGTTCCCAGTGACCAACGGGATGAATTCCCGGTTATAAATGAAGCGCAAATATATAAGAGCCGAGTTCTGCAGCGTTGGCTGAAATTTGGGGAAAAAATGCGTGTACGTCTGGGTATTAACCGTGGGATTGGTTTGACGGGGCTTAACCTCACGCGCAGGCCGAGAGATGAAATTCCGCCTGCCTTTGCAGATGAACTGAACCTGGTGTTCGAAGAAGAGCGCTCTCGATTGTTAAGGATCTCTGAATGGGCGAATCATTAACAGTTGCATATGTGTATTGCCATAGGTTTCAAGCAGAGGGTGATCGTATCCGTGCAGATCAGTACTTCACTCAACAGACCTGGGATCGCTATCTTGAATACTTTGGCACCGTTCGTTTGCTTTCGCGAGTTGATGAATCCGGTAATAATAACGCTGATAAATCGGAATCGGTCATCGAAGGTGTGAGCATCTGTCGTCTGCCCGATCTTTACTCTCCATACCATTCTTTCTCCAGGTACATGGAAATTAAAAAAACGTTATACGCTGAAATCTCAGAAGTGGACGGCGTAGTGGCTCGCCTGCCTTGTGGTATCGGTCAGATGGCAATTCATATTGCAGAGAAGTTAGAGAAACCCTGGGCGGTTGAGATTGTGGGTTGTCCCTGGGATGCGATGTGGAATTATGGATCGGTACTTGGAAAGCTTTATGCGCCGTTTGCTACGTGGACAACAAAGCGTGTAGTCAAACGTGCCGCTCACAGTTTGTATGTGACGAGTAAATTTTTACAGAGTCGATATCCTTGCAAGCCGGGAGCTAATACGGTCGCGTGCTCAAACGTGGAAATACCTTGTCCGCAAGATGACACGATTGACAACAGATTGGATAAGATCCGAACGCAGAGTACGCCGATTGTGCTGGGGTTGATTGGGTCCCTCGACACTCGTCAAAAAGGAATACATGTTGTCATTGAGGCACTTGGAAAGATAAGGGATCGCCTCCCGCCCGTCGAATTTCGTATCCTGGGTGGAGGTAGCCGCAGTGAGTGGCGTCGCCTTGCAGAAAAGCATCATGTTGACGATATTATATATTTCGATGGTACGTTGCCAGGGGGTGGTCCGGTCTTTGCGTGGTTAGATAATATTGATGTTTATTTACAACCAAGCTTGCAGGAAGGATTGCCTAGAGGGCTCATAGAGGCAATGAGTCGGGGCTGTCCAGCCCTCGGTTCAGACCATGCAGGTATTCCGGAACTTCTTGATCCTGAGTGTTTGATAGAACCTGGAGACAGTGATGGTCTGGCAAAGTTACTGTTACGGGTTATTGAGGATGATGCTTGGAAGGAACACCAGGCTTGGGTTAATTGGAAACGCTCCCATGAATATACAACCAGAAAACTGGCGTTAAAACGCCGGTTATTTTGGTCCAGATTCATTGCAGATATTGAGGGTCGACTACATGCAGGAAAATGATGGCGCTCCTGGTACCAAGTCGTGGATACTTGCAGGCCAGTGGCAGCAGGTTTGTAACATCCAGGTTTCTTAAATGAGTTCGAAGGCCCGAGTCACAGGGTTAATTGAGAACCTTTACGCAGAATATCGGTGAGTATGGGCACCAGATATTCTTTGAATCCATCAGGGTTTTCGCTCATGGGAAAGTGGCCAAGGCCTTTCATGACCTCAAAATGGCAACCGGTGCGCTGTGCAATTTCCTGTGCGCCTTCGGGGGGCGCCGAATAATCGTACTCGCCCGACAACAGGTATACGGGGCAAACAGATTGATCAAGAGCCAGTTTCTGGTTGCGGAGATCGCCGTCAATAAAGTAGTAGTAAAGATCACCCCGGAATACCCCGGGACCACTCGATGAATAATGCCACAAGGTTTCCCAGCGATGAACCGAGGGACTTTGGGGCGCGATCAACCCGGAGACAGCGCCCGCACTCGCTTCACCGCCGTGAATGTCATAACGGTGAAGAAAATCCAGACTCTCGATCGTATTCTCGTCTTGTCCGGCATGAAGTCCTGATTGTAAACCGATGACAGCGCGTAAGCGATCAGGCGTGCGCAACGCCAGGTGCAGCACTACACGTCCGCCGATTGAGCAACCCATGACCACAGGGTTCCGAATTTCCAGCGCATTGATGAAGGAAAGTACAAACTGCAAATAATCCTCGGTTGTCAGTCGATATTCCATCCCTTGCCAACCAGCGGGCGGTGAAGACTTTCCATGCCAGGGCATTGGATCCCCATGTAGCAGCAAATAGCCCCGGTCAAGCATTGCCGCAATGTCGTGATACCCGGGCGGTGGTTCCGTTTGCAGGAACTTTTGCCATGCTTCCCTGGAACCTGTCAGACTGAACACGACAGGATCATCCGCGTTTTCCGAGACAGAAGTCAATTTGCCATCTTCAACCTGAAATAAAATATGACAACCATCCATTTCGAGTCTGAAGCGAATGGAGTAGTATTTGCCTCTCCGAGTGAGTTCGGGGTCCTGATTGACCGCGTGCACCAGTGCCTGCAAATTCATTGTGATGACCTTTAAGCAACGCAAGGAAACGGTAAATAACGCGAAAACATTGTAATTTACTTCAACTTATGACACTAGCTACCCGATGAAACCCCGCGTATATAAATCATGGCCGAAATATCTCAGCTATATGCTGGTTGCGATACTGTTGTCGTCCTGTTGGTCCGATTCCGGTGAAGACCTGCGCGACAAAGTCGAACCGCCTGTAGCTGAAACCCGCCCCAAAGTCTTGTCAGCCCATGGTGATGAACGCATCGACGAATACTACTGGATACGAGATGACAAGCGTCAGGACCCGGAAGTATTACGACTGCTGCAGGCAGAGAACGAATATACGGCAGCAGTTATGTCCGAGGCCCGCGACCTGCAGGACACACTGTATCAAGAAATTACAAGCCGGTTAACCAGTAACGATCGGACTGTGCCTGTACGTAAGCACAATTATCTTTACTTTCGGGAATTCCGGGAGGGCGGTGAATACCCTGTGTACATCCGCCGCAAGGATCGCCCCGGGTCTGCCGACAGAGTGTTACTGGATGTTAACAAGCTATCCCAGGGACACGACTACTACCAGGTCGGTAATTGGAGCGTTAGCCATGGCCAGGATATTGTAGCCTTTGCGGAGGACAATATCGGCAGACGTCAATACACACTGCGATTCAAGCATCTGGACACAGGTGAATATCTTGACGATGAAATAAATAATGTTTCCAGCGATATCGCGTGGGCTGGCGATAACGAGACAATATTTTACGTCAAAAAACATCCCCGGACCCTGTTGCCGTATCGAGTATATCGTCACAGGGTGGGCACTCCTGTAGACGATGATGAACTGATTTACGAGGAAGCGAATCCGGAGTTTTATACGTCCGTCTATACGGCACGATCCAATCAATATGTGGTTATCTCGGCAAGAAGTACAAACTCCTCCGAGATACGTTTAATCGATGCGCACAAGCCTGAGCATGAACCTGACCTGTTTTTGCCACGTGAACCCGATCACGAATACCGGGTGAGACATGTTGATGATACGTTCTACGTCATTACAAACTGGCGTGCCAAAAACTTTCGTTTAATGAAAGTGGCAGAATCGGATATCGGTGATAAGAGCCATTGGACCGAGGTTATTCCCCATCGTGACGATGTACTATTGCAGGATATCGAGGTATTTGAGGAATATCTCGTTCTGAACGAACGTATCGCCGGTTTATCGAAATTGAGGGTCATCGGTCTTAAAGATGACATGGACCATTATGTCGACCTTCCCGATCCTGCCTATACCGTGAGCTTGCATTCAAATCCGGAACCGGATACCCACAAAATGCGTTATGTGTATTCCAGTTTGACCATGCCGGAGACAATTGTTGAGTTCGATATGCGGTCACAGAGCCCGGTTGTCCTGAAACAAAAGGAAATACCTGGCGATTTTGATCAAGAAGCGTACAAGTCGGAGAGAATTTTCATCACGGCCCGGGATGGGACGGAAGTGCCCGTATCTCTTTTATATCGAAAGGAACTTCGAGACCCCGGGGAGAACCCCCTTTATCTATATGCTTACGGTTCCTACGGCTTCTCGACTAACCCGACATTCGAATCCCGCCGGTTATCCTTGCTCGATCGTAGTTTCGTGTATGCGATCGTTCACGTGCGCGGCGGGCAGGAAATGGGACGCGAGTGGTATGAGGACGGAAAGCTGCTGAACAAACGCAATACCTTTACAGACTTTATCGATGCCACCAGGGAACTGGTGGACCGGGGCTACGGTGCCGAAGACAAAGTATTCGCAGCGGGCGCATCGGCCGGTGGCATGTTAATGGGGGTCGTCGCTAATGAAGCGCCACACTTGTATCGAGGCATCATCGCGCATGTCCCTTTTGTCGATGTGGTCACCACAATGCTGGACGAATCTCTTCCGTTGACTGCGGGTGAATACAATGAATGGGGTAACCCGGAGATCAAAAAATATTATGACTATATGTTGTCGTATTCCCCTTATGATCAGGTCAAGGCGCAACATTACCCACATATGTTCGTGACCACCGGTTTGCACGATTCTCAGGTCCAATACTTTGAGCCGGTCAAATGGGTCGCGAGATTACGGAAGATGAAGCTGGACGATAACCGCCTGCTATTGGATATCAACTTTAATACCGGGCATGGAGGGGCATCAGGCAGGTATGAACGTTATCGGACAGATGCGCTTGAGTACGCATTTATACTCGACATACTCAATAATCATGACAATGGATGATCATGGTCTTCCGCGCGTAGATGAGTCGATGATATGTCGACTCGAAAACGGCTCTCTGGCACTGCTGTGCATATTTTCCGTATAAAGTCGGTCAATTCCAGGTCATCCAGAGATCTAAAGGCGGAATCCTGCAGGCGACCAAATACCAGGAACCGGTTGCCGAGATCCCGAATCTCCGTAAGTGCTTCGTCTCGTCGCTTCTCCGAGTTTTGATAATAACGAGGCGATACGATACGCTCCATCGTGTCGATGCCAACCACAAATGTGGTGCCGGGAAATAGTCTTGCTTTATCGAGGAAGGTCGGCGCGTGAGTAAAAACCATTTCAAATTGCTCGCCGACGTTTTGAAGACGTCGAGCCATTTCGATATAGTCGAGCGGTGTCTTGTCAACATTAAACACGGAAATTTCCATGGTTACTTCAGTACCGAGTAGTTCTTTAGCGATACGCGCTATTTCCTGATGTCCCTGATGCAGCGGACTGAACGTGCCGGGAAAAATTGCGCCGGATAATGAAGAATTGTCCCGGGTTGATTTCGTCCGCCCGCTAATCAGGTCAAACCATCCCGGCTTCGATGTGACTGCCTCCGACGCCAGTCGTTCCCCCGGTGCCAGGGTACAGGAAACATGAGG
>JBBDSF010000190.1:16989-19365 GCA_040905125.1 Pseudomonadales bacterium
CAGCAAGTGCATTGGCATGGTAGGGTACCGTCGCTTCAAGTACAGTTCTGGATGCACCGGGAACAGCCAATAAAGTGGAAATAGCCGAGGTGCCCCCGCCCGTAATCGCCAGCACAAGAGGCGATTCGGTATCATGAATTTCCCGGATATCCTCCTCGGTCCATTTGCTCATAACAGTTGCTTCGTCGAAGATGTGCGCTGGATCAATTTGATACACATTATGACGGGAATTATAGTGAACAGGGCTGTCTAATACGATGGCAAACGAGAGGTAACAGAATGATTTTCAGAATGATTGCGTTAGTTGCAGGGCTAAGCTTCGCAGGAACGGGTTATACCGCCGAAAGGGAGATACCTTCAAACGTGCCGATCGTGAGCCCCGACGAGCTCGAAGACTATCAATTTGAATGGAGCGAAGAACCGGTCAACATAAACGAGTTATCGGTGGCCCAGAGGGCCGTGCTCAATGCTCAGCGACGACAGATAAAAGATTTGTTTGCCACGCAACTGGGCATCCTGCAATTTGACGGCGATAAACGAGATCTAAGACATATTCAGCGCCTGGTGGATAAAGACATATTGTCTGATGACATCCTGCAATGGCAAAAGGTCGGTGTGATCTTTGGCGACATACTGGTCGAGGAATTCGATCTCGAATGGGTCAGCTACGAAGACGAGCGCGGTAAAAGCAAGGCCCTTCAGTGGCGCGATACCATGAATTTTGTATTTCCCATCACCCTGTTTTCACGGCGCGTGGAATATGGCAGGAAGATCAATGCGAAAGAGATTTATAACAAGGTCGCAGAGGATATAAAGGGTTTTTCCGAGGCCATTCGACCACCGGGGGGAAACAGGTAGCTCCCAAAGTCAGGCCGAACAGGTTAAAATACGGGTTTTTGCAAGGGCATTAATCGATGATCAGGAAGTACACGCTCGACCCATTGAAATTTCTTCTGGTGGATTCCACCGCGCACATCCTGGGGGATCTTTTCGAACAGTCCTGGGTGATGTGGGTATTTATCGGCTGGGGATGGCTTTCCATGCTCGTGATGGTCTCCAGTTTCGTCAGTCAGCTCCTTCAGCTTTAGGCGCTATCGGCTTCAAGCAACTCGTCCAGTTTTAACATGACCCGATCGCCAAATTCATCGGTGGACACCATCTGTACCTGCGCGCTGGTCGCGAGGTCGGCAGTCGAATAGCCGGCTTCGAACACACTGCGCATGGCAGCCCAGACAGCGCGAGCCTCCTTGTTCATGTTGAAGCTCATCTCGAGCATCATGGCCACAGATCCGATCATCGAATAGGGATTGGCGATATTCTTGCCGGCGATGTCAGGGGCCGAACCGTGGGAAGGCTCGTAGTAAGCTTTATTGGAACCCATACAGGCAGAAGGCATCAGCCCAAGGGAGCCCAGAATACCACCTCCCTGGTCACTCAGGATGTCTCCGAACATATTCTCCATCACCATGACATCAAACTGCCCGGGGTCCAGACAAAGTGCCGTAGCCGTGGCATCCACCAGTTGATGAATCACCTCGACGTCCTGATAATCCTGATGCACCTCGTCGAGAATCTCGTTCCAGAATACGCTCGAGATGAGCACATTACTTTTATGGATATTGTGGAGCCGCTTCTTGCGGGTCCTGGCCTGTTCAAAGGCAACAACCAGCACTCGCCGTATCTGATCCTCATCGTACTCCAGGACTTCATGAACATAGCGTCGGCCGGCGTCATTGATACCCCGCTCCTTACGGCCGAAGTAGAGTCCGCCCACCAATTCTCGAATAAGCAGGATATCGATCCCGTTCTTGATTATTTCCGCTTTCAAGGGTGAAAAGTGTGCCATCCCGGCGCTCAGAAAAATTGGCCGGAAATTGGCGAACGTATCGAACCTGGCTCTCAGCGGTAAAATAGCACCTCTTTCCGGCTGTTCATCGACCGGAATCTTGCGTGACTCCTCGTAGTTCAGGCCCACCGGGCCCTTGAGAATGGCGTCCCCGTCATCGCAAATTGCGCCGGTCTCGTCGGGGAATGCTTTACCGTGCTCGAAGTAAGCGGTTGCACCAAAGGGGGCCTTACGAAGATCGAACCTGACATCCGAGTGGTGAGCCAACACCTCGAATACGCGAAGTGCCTGAACCATGATTTCAGGTCCAATACCGTCCCCCTCCAGAACGGCGACTTTAAATGTGTTGGCCATAGCTTATCTCCGGCGTTGAAAAGCGCCGCATTCTACCACGTCGCCGAGTGGTGACGAGTACTCCTTCCAGGTGATATTGCCTGGCCTAGGTTATTCATGAACACTACGCTCTGATGGAGGCCGGGTCCCTCGCTTTCGCGAGGGCAAGCTCCGTCAGGCGAACTTGTTTTTATTTT
>JBBDSF010000191.1:0-3188 GCA_040905125.1 Pseudomonadales bacterium
AGATCGACTTCTTCACTGTCCTTGTTGTCGTTCAGGTGATTGATGAGATCTTCAGTACGAAGAATAAATGCGGGGCGTTTATCCTCGCCCTGGCCATCGACGAGTAGCCAAAGGGGGTTATTCTTTAGAGCGTTATCGGCTTCGTTTATGGATAAAACCCGGGGAACGCGCTCAAAGCTGCGAGACATGATGCTGGCTACAGAGGCCCGGTCAAGGGCCATGGACAACGGATTGGTACGAAATTCCAGTCCCATCATCTCCATCTGCATAATAAAGATCGATTTAAGACCGAAAACCTGACTGGCTGTCATATTGGCAATGATAATGACAAGCATGGCGGGCAGAATAATATTGGGATTATGGGTAAGTTCCATAACTGCTATCAGGGCTGCCAGCGGTGCTTGTAGTACTGCGCCCATCATGGCGCCCATACCCAGCATTACATAGAAGCCGGGCGTAGAGGCATGTTCCGGATACAGTGCGGCGCCAATCATCCCGAGAATGCCACCGGCCGTGGCACCGATAAATAGCGCGGGACCAATAACACCGACAGGCAATCCAAAAGCGACAGCAGTTGCGCTGGTTAACAACTTGAAGGCACAGGCAGCCAACAGGATCATGAGGGGGAGTTCGCCCCCCAGCGACTGCGTTACCGTGTCGTAGCCGACACCCATGACTTCTGGAACGAACAGGGCGACCAGGCCTGTGCAGGTGCCTGCCACCATCATGCGCGCCCAAATTGAGCGAGGCCGGATCCTGTAGAGCGTCTGAATCGTGCGTACAAACACCGCGGCGAGACACCCCATCATGACACCCTGGAGGATCAGGAATGGCAGGTCCACGAAAGTATTCATCGCTACTGGCGGGACATCGAATGCGGCCACACGGCCATAGACGGCCTGGTTAATAATGGCGGCCGTCACAGCGGCAAGGATGACCGGTACGAAACCGGCGATCGTGTATTCCATCAGAATGACTTCCATGGAAAAGATCACGCCGGCCATGGGCGTATGGAAAGAAGCAGATATCGCCGCAGCAGCGCCGCAGCCAACCAATACACGTATACTGTTATTCGGAAGTTGCAGATATTGCCCTAATAGACTGCTGGAAGCGGCGCCGAGATGAATGGCTGGCCCCTCGCGCCCGCCGGACTGTCCGGATGCGAGTGCTATTGCCCCACCGAAGAATTGGCCGAGGGTATTACGCCACGGCATATAACCTTGAAACCTTGCCAGCCGCTGAAGAACGTGCACGACGCCCAGGCTGGTAGTGTCCGTCTTTAGCCAGGAAAACAAAATTGCCAGCGCGATACCGCCTGCCACGGGAAGTGCCAGATGCACAGGAGAGGGGAAAGACTCGAATTTTTCAAAGTCAGGCACAAACTGCTCCAGCGGCAGCTCGATCAAGGCCCGGAATGCGAGGATAACGATTCCTGTCAAGGCCCCGGAAATAATACCCAGTACAGCGAATTGGGGCACGGCATCGATGGAAGCGAGTTGGCGACGAAAGCCGCGCATGGAGTAATCGGAAGAAAGCTTTCTAGTCATGTCCAGCGATATGAAAATGGTAGTTGACTAACTGTGAGCATAGGCGATGATCACCAAAAGATCGACAGTTCGTCGAATTGCCGGCGTGTACACCGGGCAACAAGGGGTCGATACGCCACGTTTTCTGATAAGCTGACACTATTGAATAAACGGATCAGTTGACTCGAAATGGTAGCGGTAGAAGGCAGCAAGCAGCATCGGATGGTCGTCGTGCCGTACCGCCCCTGGTACAGGGCCAGCATTATCGCTGCACTGACGGTTCTCATGGGCATGGCGGTGTGGTCGAGTTATCAGTATGGCCTTGGCCAGGGTCTCGACCTGCGGGCCGAGGTCGTGGAAGAGCGAGGCATATTGAAACGTCAGGTTGAGGAAAGAGAACTGCAGATTGAAAATATGCGCCAGGAGATTGCACATTTGAAGGTTGGAGAAGAAGTCGATTCAAGAGCCACCGAGGAAGTTCGTCAAACCGTAGAGTCCTTGCAGACTCAGATAGCAGAGCTGGAGGAAGAAATTCAGTTTTACAAGGGGGTCATGCTGCCCAATGTGGAGCAAAAGGGGCTTCGAATCGAGAGATTCAGGTTGACGAAAACAGATGAGCCAGGACGAGTGAGATATAATTTACTGCTGACGCAGGTGGTTGATGAACACGAGTTCATTCAGGGTGGTGTTTCCATTAACGTTACAGGTACACAGGACGGTGACGACCTAACACTGTCGCTCGCAGAGATAACCGCACAAGATCGGGATACCAGGGGCTTCAAGTTTCGATACTTTCAAAATATCGACGGGGAATTTATTTTTCCTGAGGGCTTCGAGCCGGGCGTAGTCAATGTTACCGCTCAGTCGTCCGGTGGGAATAGTCGAAAACGGGGAAAGAGCTTTCCGTGGCAACCGAGTGGAGGATAGGCCATGTTCGGAAAACCCAAGCATCGCGCAGACACGGGTATCACCTTGATCGCTAATAACTGCGAAATGTCTGGTGATATTCATTTCAACGACCAACTGCTGATTAATGGTACCGTAAAAGGTAACCTGTACGCCGAAGCCGAATCGAAGGCCTCGGTTACGGTGAGCGAAACAGGGTATATCGAGGGTAATATCTGTGTACCGAATGTCATCGTCAATGGTAAGGTGGATGGCGATATTCGCTCATCCAAACACATTGAACTTGCCGCAAAAGCGGAAGTCACTGGCAACATTTACTATAACCTCATTGAGATGGTCAGGGGCAGCAAGGTCACGGGTAACCTGGTCAATGTTGCCGATGCCATGGAGCAGGAAAGCGGTTCGCAAGCCAGGCGACCCGACCGGTCCGCAACGGAAACGGCTGAACGGGATAGCCAGATCGCTCCGGTCAACAGTCAGACAGGATAAGCTTAACTTGAATTTTAGCCGCAAAGCCCCATATTGGATAACATGAACGAGACTCAGTTTTTTAACCCTCAAGATATGAACTTTACCGATTTGGCGGCGGGTAAGGTCAAAACTCTGATTGACGAAGAGGAAAACGCGAATCTCAAGTTACGGGTTTTCGTCACCGGCGGCGGCTGTTCGGGGTTTGAGTACGGTTTCACGTTCGATGAAGACATCGAGGATGATGACACGACCATAGAAAAAAATGGCGTGGAACTCGTTGTCGAT
>JBBDSF010000192.1:0-3159 GCA_040905125.1 Pseudomonadales bacterium
CAGCCTTGGCCAGTTCCAGGGCATTGTGGATACCCAACTGGTGGAGCCTGTCGCAGATACGGCTACCGACACCCCAGATATCGCTTGTTTTTACCCTTTTCAGGAGCCAGGTCCATTTTTCCGGGGTATCCAGCACACAGACACCCTTCAGGCCAGGGAGCTTCTTAGCGGCTTTATTGGCCAGTTTGGATAGGGTTTTGGTGGGGGCGATTCCGACACACACCGGCATCCTGACACACTTCCAGAGCATATCCTTGATAGCCTGCCCGTGCGCCTTGTAGTCCCTGGCATAGACACTGAGGAACGCCTCATCGATGGAGTAGATTTCCATCTGAACGGCGTAAGGCTCCAGCAGGCGCATGACACGGGCTGAGATATCCCCATACAACTCGTAATTGCTGGAAAAGACCGTACAGTGTTTCTCTACAAAGTCCCTGACCTGGAAGTATGGGACCAGTTCGGGTATGCCCAGTGCCTTGGCTTCCTTGTTCCTGGTGATGATACAGCCGTCATTATTGCTCAGGACGACAATGGTGCATATTCTGGCCCATTCCGATCACTGATTCCGGTTTAATCCGATCATCCATTCTGGAAGTATTCGATCATTGATTCTGGTTTTATTCGATCACTTTTCCCGGATTTCCAGAATCGGTGATCGACTATTACCAGAACCACACCTAACGCATTGATTTAGCTTAACACTGCTATGCTCTGGCCCTTCATTTATGACAGGAGAGCCGCAGTGGCAAGAACGAGATTAGCAATGCGTAAAATCAAAGACATTCTGCGGCTACGCCACGAGGCTGGTATGAGCTACCGGGGCATCGCCCAGTCACTCGAGTTGGGGTATGGCACCGTGGTGGACTACCTGAATCGGGCTGAACAGATCGCTCTCGGCTGGCCGCTGCCCGCCGACCTGAATGAACGTGACCTGGGGCGGCTGTTGTTCCCGACCCAGGCACGCAGTGGGCAGCGCCGCTTTACTGAGCCCGACTTCCCATATGTTCATCGCGAGCTAAAGCGCAAAGGGCTGACCCAGTTACTGCTCTGGCAGGAGTACCGCCAGCAATACCCGGATGCTGGCTACAGCTACGCGCAGTTCTGCCACCGATACAAACGTTGGCTGGGCTGCCAGCAGCGCAGCATGCGCCAGACCCATCGGGCCGGTGAGAAGATGTTCGTGGACTATTGCGGGCCGACCATGGCGGTGGTGAGCCCGGACACGGGGGAGATCCGTCAGGCCCAGGTGTTTGTTGCGGTGCTGGGCGCGTCCAACTATACCTTTGCCTGTGCCAGTTGGAGCCAGAAGCAGGAAGACTGGCTCAATGCGCACGTCAAAGCCTTCACGTTCTTCGGTGGGGTCCCGGAGCTGGTGGTACCCGATAATCTCAAAAGCGCAGTGCGTAAAACCCATCGCTATAAACCTGAGATCACCACCAGCTACCAGCAGTTATCGGCCCATTACCAAACGGCCATTGTGCCGGCCCGACCCTACAAGCCCAAGGACAAAGCCAAGGCCGAGGTGGCGGTACAAATCGTCGAACGTTGGATCATGGCACGGCTGCGCCATCAGACCTTCTTTACCCTGGCAGCGCTCAACCAGGCCATTGCCGGCTTGCTGGAAGAGCTTAACCACCGCCCCTTCAAAAAACTGCCCGGCACCCGGCACAGCCAATTCCTACAACTGGACAAACCGGCCTTGCGGCCCTTGCCTTCCCAGCCTTACCACTACGCCGAGATCAAACAGGCCCGCGTTCATATCGATTATCACCTGGAGTACGACAAACACTATTACTCGGTGCCGCATCACCTGGTCAAGCAGGCCGTTGAGGTGCAGGCCAGTGATACGACGGTGGCGGTGTACAGCCACGGGCAGCGGGTCGCCAGCCACCCGCGCAGCTATCGCCAGGGTGGGCACAGCACCTGTGCTGAGCACATGCCTCGCGCTCACCGCGCCCTGCATGACTGGTCGCCTGAGCGCTTTCTGCAATGGGCGGGGGACATCGGCGTGCCCACCCGTGAGGTCGTGCAGCGTCTGCTACAAAACAAACGCCACCAGGAGCAGAACTACCGCAGCATCCTGGCCTTGTTGAGCAATGCCAAAAAGTATGGCCGCGAGCGGCTCAACAGTGCCTGCGGCCGCGCCTTGTTGATTAACTCTCCAACGCGCAGCAGCATCGAATCCATCCTCAGGCAAGGCCTGGATCAGGTGCCGTTGGAGGCCCCGCGACAAGACAGGCAGGAAGAGATGTGCCTGAACGACCACGAGAACGTGCGTGGAAAAGAGTACTACCACTAACCTAAAGCAAAAGGAAACAGCATGCTTCACAACCAAACCTTACAGACACTGCGGACACTCAAACTGACCGGCATGGCCGATGGCCTGGAACAGCAACTGGCGCAGCCGTCCACCCATGAGGAACTGGGCTTCGAGGAGCGCCTGGCGCTGCTGGTCGACCGGGAAGGCACGCACCGCAATAACAACAAGGTCGGTCGGCTGCTGGCAGCAGCGCGGCTGAAGCTGCAAGCGTATCCGGAGGATATCGATTACCACCATCAGCGGGGCCTGCAAAAGAGCCAGTTCGCTGATCTTCTCAGTAGCCACTGGATACACCAGCATCACAATGTGCTGATCACCGGCCCCACGGGCTGCGGTAAGACCTATCTGGGCTGTGTGCTGGCCACACAAGCTTGCAGGCATGGGCTGTCAGTGCGTTACTACCGCACATCACGCTTACTGGAAGCGCTGAGCATTGCTCATGGTGATGGTCGCTTCCCCAAACTGATACAGCAACTGGCCAAGACCGACCTGCTGGTGCTCGATGACTGGGGCCTGGAGAAAATGACCCTGGGTCAACGCAATGATCTGCTGGAGATTATGGAAGATCGGCACGGTCTACGCTCCACCCTGATCACCAGCCAACTGCCGATCAATCAATGGCATCAGGCGATCGGCGATGCCACGCTGGCTGACGCCATCCTGGATCGCCTGCTGCACAATAGCCACAAGATAAAACTGAAAGGAGAATCAATGCGCAAGACTATGAGTAAAATGACTGAATCCGATCACGTGGAGTGATAAGATCGGACCGAGCGCGTTAGGAAGATCAGGTGATCGAATAAAACCGGAATGGATGATCGGAATCACCAGAATACGCA
>JBBDSF010000193.1:0-5204 GCA_040905125.1 Pseudomonadales bacterium
GGGTCAGCTTCTCCACCACTGGCAATAACGCCCCCGAACTCATCGTGACACTGGACGGCCGGGCATTGTCCCTGACCGCGTCGGTCACGATGACGAACACAGTCGTCAACGTGCCGGCGCCATAATGGACCACACTAATCAATTCTCGGCGGAGGTAAAGATGAAATTTAACAAACTCAAGTGGACACTCGGCGCGTTGGCTTTGGCCGTGACAGGTATAACCAATCCGGCAGCGGCCGCTGATTCATCGGGCTGGTATCTCGGCGCCGGTGTCGGTCAGTCGCGAGCCACGATCGCTCATAAGCAGATCAGGGACGATCTGCTGGCGTCAGGATTTACTACGACTGATTTCGATATGGACGAGGAGGACTTCAGCTACAAGCTCTTTGCCGGTTACCAATTCAACCGTAATTTTGCATTGGAGGCAGGATACTTTGATCTCGGCGAGTTCGATTACACCGCCACCACGGTTCCGACAGGGACCAAAACTGGCGAGCTCGAGTTTCAGGGCTGGAATTTCGACCTGGTCGGTACGATCCCCTTGTCTGAACGTGCCGGAGTTTTTGGCCGCATCGGCGTTCATCGTAGCGAAGCCGAAGTCCAGTTTGCCGGTACCGGCGCGGTGAATGTGTTGCAGCCTCGCTTCAGCGAAACGGCCACCAAATTCAAGGCTGGCATCGGCTTCCAATACCGCATGACCGACAGCCTGGCCCTGCGTGTCGAGGCCGAGCGCTATCGGATGGACGATGCGGTAGGTAACGATGGAGATCTCGATCTGCTTTCGGCCAGCCTTGTCTATCAGTTCCAACGCCCTGCACCGGCCCCTGCGCCGCGTGCGGAGAGGCCCGCAGAGCCAGTCCCTGCCGCTCAGGAGGTGGTGGTGGTACCGCTACCGGTAGCCACTGAACAGTACTGCAGCCTGCTCGACATCCAGTTTGAGATTGACCAGGACAAGATCCAGCGTGAGGAAGAGGAGAAACTCGCGGTAGTGGCCACGTTCCTCCAGCGCTATCCGAACACCGGCGCCGTGATCGAGGGTCACACCGACAACGTCGGCAGTGCAGCAAGCAACCTGCAGCTATCCCAACGCCGTGCCGAAAGCGTGGTGGACTATCTCGTGCGTGAGCACGGGATCGAACGTTCCCGTCTACAGGCAGAGGGTTATGGCGAAACACGCCCGATTGCGGACAACAGCACGCAGGAAGGTCAGCGCGCGAATCGACGTATCGCCACCATCATCGGCTGCGCCACCGATATCGCGGGCCTGGAGCCCCTGCCCGCGCGTATGACCCTCGCCATGGAAATGGAGTTCGACAGGAACAGCGCAGCCATCAAGCCACAGTACGATGACCAGCTCCGCAATTTTGCCAAGTTCCTCGCGGCGAATCCGAGCCTCACCGCAACCATGGAGGGCCATGCAGACAATGCCAGCCCTGACATGGCACAGCGGATCTCCCGTGAGCGCGCGCAGAGTGTCGCCAACTACCTCGTCGAGCAATTTGGCGTCGACCGTTCACGCTTGAGCGTGCAGGGCTACGGCGAGACTCGCCGTTTCGCCTACAACATCAGTGAGGAGGGACGCCAGCAAAATCGCCGGGTCAACATCATCCTTGATTACAAGGACTGAACGACGCGAGCCACCATTCGCTCCATAATATAGCGTGGGGCGAATGGTTTTTTTGTATCCCAGTCATGCTAAAACCTGCCCTCACCTGCGGCATCATCCTGCTCTTGTCGATCACTCCGGTTGCCGCCACGGAAGGCGGCGACCCGGTGAGCGAACATTTGCGTCACCGCCTCGAAATCCTGGCGGAGCCCGGTGAGCTCGAAGCCGCGGGGCAGACGCTGTTCGCGACCGCGCTACTCCGTAAGCTGTACGAAGCACGGGGCTTCCAGCCTCTCTGGCTGCAGGACAGCCGGTCGCTGGATGTACTGCAGGGTCTGCCAGAGGCTATCGCCGCCGCCCACCAGGAAGGCCTGAATCCGGACCACTATCATCTCGATGCCCTGGTGCAGGCCCTGGCGAAGGCAAGGACCGCGGATGCAGGTCGGGATCCCCGCCTGATCGTCGACCTCGAACTCCTGGCCTCGGACGCCTTCCTGACCCTGGTCAAGCATTATGCCAACGGCAAAGTGGATCCGATGCGGATCGATCCGGCCTGGTTCCTCTTACCCTCAGACACTGACCTCCTGCCGATCCTGGCTGCCACCCTGCGTGGTGAGCTCGGTACCGTGATCGAGGCCACGCGCAGCCTGCTCCCGGACCATCCCGACTATCACGCCCTGCGGGATTACCTGGCGCAACAGCGTAAACTCAATGCAGACGGTGGATGGACGCCGGTACCTTCGGGTCCCACGTTGCGTCCCGACGACAGCGGCGAGCGGGTCCACGCCTTGACCCGCCGACTGGCGGAACTCGGCGATATCGACACGGTATGGGCAGGCACAGACACCTTCGACACCGTTGTCGCGGACGGGGTACGGCGCTTCCAGGCCCGCCACGGGCTGGAACCCGATGCGGTGGTCGGCCCGCGTACGCTCGCAGCCCTGAACTTCACACCCGCTGATCGCATCGACCAGATCCAGGTGAACATGGAGCGCTGGCGTTGGCTCCCGGCTGAGTTGGGCGCGGAATACATCCTGGTGAATATCGCACGCTTCAGCTTGAGCATCCATGTCGAGGGTGAAGAGATCTTCCGCCAGCCCGTGGTGGTTGGGCGCCCCTATCGGAGTACCCCGGTGTTTTCCCATCGCATGACCTACCTGGTGCTGAATCCCGCCTGGGAGGTGCCACAGAGTCTCGCAGCTGCAGATCAACTGCCGCTTATACGCCAGGATCCGAATTACCTGGAAGAAATGGGTTTCGACGTACTGCGGGGCTGGGGCACCGCCGAAGAGCAGATCGATGCGGCCAGCGTGGATTGGCTGAACGTGAGCGCGCGAGGATTTCCGTTCCGACTTCGCCAGCGGCCCGGGCCACGGAATGCGTTGGGCCGGGTGAAGTTCATGTTCCCGAATTCCCACAACGTGTACCTCCACGACACGCCGTCGCAGGGGGCCTTCGCGAGCGCGGATCGTGCCATCAGTTCCGGTTGCATCCGCCTGAGCAATCCCATGGCGTTGACCGTCTGGCTGCTCGCGGGCCCCGGTCGGCCCCAGGTGCGGACGCCGGAGGAGATCGCCGCAATTCGCGATGGCGGCCTGGAAACCACGGTGCGCCTGCCCACGCCCGTCCCCGTCCATCTGCTGTATTGGACGGCCTGGGTTGAGTCCGACGGCCGGGTACACTACACTGGTGATATCTACCAGCGTGATGGTGGGGTGCTGAAAGCCTTGAAACTGCCACCTCCAGCCCCACTCTAATCTAACTGCTCCATTTTTATGAGGTTCACTGTATGCATCAGTGGCTGCGCTACCGGCTGCTCGTTGCGTTGATCTTGTCAATTCCTGTCCAGCTCATGGCGGACGATTTCAACGCCGGCCTGGCACCGTTTGAAATTACGGTCGAGTACGACACCGTGTCAAAGATCATTCCCTATCGGGAGTTCGCGCTGTTCCACCTTCCCGGCGAGGAGGTGAGAATCAGGGCGCCGGGCGCCGTGGCCGGTGAATATCGCCTGCTGCTGGAAGGGGTCCCATTGCCGGAAGAAGCGCCGGGAGACTGGCGCTGGCGCGCACCCGCTTCCGCCGGTCTCAATCGGGCCGAACTCACGCGTGGTGACGGTGAGACGGTCCGGCTCAACCTGTTCGTCCAGAAGCGCCTCAGCGAGGTGAAAGACGGCTATCTGAACGGGTATCGGATCGGCCAATACCCGAAGGCGTCGGCGAACGCATCCACCATCCACCAGCCGCCGCGGGGATTCATCGAGGTCACCCGGGAGTTGTTCGATGTTCCGGTTTCACCCCACTTCACGCTGGGCCAATTTCTGTGCAAGCAACAGCCCGGCCAATGGCCGAAGTACCTGGTCCTGCAGCCAACCCTGGTGATCAAGCTGGAACTATTGCTGGAAGAGGTGAACCGACGCGGCATTCGTACCGATGGTCTACACATCATGAGTGGCTATCGGACGCCCTGGTACAACCGCCGCATTGGCAATGTGACGTTTTCCCGCCACGTCTGGGGCGCAGGAGCGGACATCTTCATCGACACGGTTAGAGACGGTCGCATGGATGACCTGACCGGTAATGGCACTTCGGGTCTGGCAGAAGCACGCATCCTGCAGCAAATCGTCGTGGAGACCTTTGCTGATCCGCCTTTACCCCAGCTGGTCGGGGGTCTCGGACTCTATGGACCACGCCCCCATCGCGGCCCGTTCATTCATGTGGATATTCGCAGTGGGGAGGCTCGTTGGGAAGTCCCCTGATCGCTTTCAAGCGGCAATGTACGACGGAGACCTGTGGTTTTATCGACTATCGCTTGTGGCGCGCAGCTTCATAAAGGGGCATCACAATGGGTAACAGCTTTTGAATTTCGCGTATGCGACTGGCTTCCGCCGGATGTGAGCTGAGAAATTCGGGCGGCCTGCCACCCTGGTTGGCGCTGATCATTTTCTGCCACACGGTCACCCCGGCGCGAGGGTCATAGCCGGCCCGCGCGGTCAGTTCCAGACCAAGGCGGTCCGCTTCTGATTCATGATCGCGGCTGAAGCGGGAAGCAACCAGGGCCTGGTAACCGGCGCCGGCCATATTCGCACCACCCTGGCCCAGGCCGAACACGGCGGCGCCAATCCCTATGGCTGTCTGGGCTGCCATCGCCTGGGATACCTGCTCGCGGGAATGTTCACGCAGAGCGTGGGTAATTTCGTGGCCCAGCACAATGGCAATTTCATTATCCGTTAGATTGAGTTGATGGATCAGTCCTGAATACACCATGATTTTGCCACCGGGCATAACGAAAGCATTGAGAACATCGCTGTTGATAACGTTAACCTCCCACTGCCAACCCGGCGCATCTCTGCGGAATACGCCGGTCTTTGCTTGCAGCCGACTGGCAACAGCGCGCACACGCTTGAGCGCCGCCTGATCCGTGTTGAGTTCCCCTTTGCTGGAGGCATCGGCTTTGAGCGTGGCATAGGCCTCACTGGCCATCTGGTTCAGTTGCTCAGAAGAGACCAAAAGCAGTTGTGAACGGCCTGCACCCACGTCACTGTCCCGCGTGGTGGTTTGGCACCCGGAAACGGTGATCAATGACAGCCCGAGGCAAA
>JBBDSF010000193.1:5304-7903 GCA_040905125.1 Pseudomonadales bacterium
GTAAACACATTATGAAAGATCCCGTTCACGGAGATCTGTTCGTTGTCGTACTTAATACCTCGAATTAAATTTCCCCAGGTCTCGGTTTCAGTCAGGGGTCTCAGTTGGATCGTGATCCATTTATTTATGTGGCCCTTCGCGGTGAGTAAGCTCGCGGAAAGATACCCTGATCACCTTCGAGCAGCTTCAATGCGCGACACCGTACAGAAGATCACCAGGGAAAAGGACATGATCGTCAAAAGCTGTGCTACACATCAGCCATAAACAACCACGAGGAAGAATCATGGACATCTCGCTTAGTCTCACCCCATTAGTATCATTGGCTGCCGGCATTCTGATTCTGGTCATGCCAAAGTCGCTTAACTACATCGTTGCAGGCTACCTGATCATTGTCGGCGTGATCGGTGTGTTCGGCCTGAACATCTGAAGCTGTGACCTGTCTGGTGGCTTTCGGGCCGCCAGCAGAGCGTGGTACCAATCGCCCTGGCGCCCTGCCGCGGCGCCAGCACCGTCAACCGGGCGATGAAGTCATTCACCGCTCACCCCACTTTAATCAGCGATGGTGAATCGCTCTGCCGCATAGCAGTCGCACGCGGCCGCCTCTAGCCCGGCACGATCGAGAATAGTGATCTTGCCTCGTGAATACTCTATCAACCCGTGATCCTTGAGGATCCCGGATGCAATGGTCACGGCGCTGCGCTGCACGCCGAGCATGTCGGCGAGAAACTGGTGAGTCAGATGGAAGTCATCCGCGTGTGCCCGATCATGGGTCATCAAGAGCCAGCGCACGAGACGCGCGTCGACCAGGTGGAAGCATGTGCAGACGGTCGTCTGCAGTGTCTGAGTCATCAATCGGAAAAAGTAGCGCTGCAGGCTCTTATGTAATACCGGGCTGTCGGGAAGCAGGTCGCGCAGCCCTCTTTTGGTGATCTGCAGCGCCGTTCCCGGCCCCTGCACGATCGCCCGTTGCGGCGCCAGGTCCACGGCAAGCAGCAGGGATACTCCGAGCATGCCTTCATGGCCGATCATGCCCAGTTCCATGGGCGGATGTCCCTTAACGGATGCCATCAACGAGATGATGGCAGTCGACGGAAAATACGCGTGAGTATAGCGCTCATGCTGTGTGCAGAGCACGTCACCAAAGGCGAGTTCGACCGGTACGCAGTAGTTTTGTAGCGCATTTCGCTCTGTAAGCGGCAGGCCGGCGATCAGTCGGTTCATCACTGGCAATTGACTTGACTCCGTCATTTCTTCGACTCCGGCAGCATGTATGCGCCCGATAGGAGGGGGGACGGCTGTTGCTACCGTATCGAGCGACAACTTGACACGCCGGAGACCGGAAGTCGGTTCGGTAGGCCACAAAGGGTTGGTCAAAACATTATGTCTAGCCGCTAGACATTTTCTTGAAAGGTGAATTCGAGATCTGCTCTAGCAGGCGATCGGATTCCTTCTTGACTACTGCGTAGCACTCGCAGCACAGCCGTTCGAGCTCCGGACGATTGAGAACTTTGATGTGGCCGCGTTTATACTCTATTACCCCAGCCGCCTGCAGCTTGTGGGCCGCTTCCGTGACACCTTCCCGGCGCACGCCCAGCATGTTCGCAATCAGCTCCTGGGTCATGGTGAGCTCATTGTCCTTCAGGCGATCCATGGACAGCAGCAACCAACGACAAAGCTGCTGGTCGATCGAATGGTGGCGATTGCAGGCCGCGGTTTGCGCCATCTGGGTGATCAGCGCCTGAGTGTAGCGCAACAGCAGGTGATGGAGCTCACCATGGCGAGCGAATTCGGCCTTCAGATAGCTTCCCTTCAGCCGGAACCCCTGACCCGCACTCTGCACGATTGCGCGGCTCGGGGTGCTTTGGCCGCCCATGAACAGTGCGATGCCGACGATACCCTCGTTGCCCACCACCGAGATCTCCGCCGAGCGCCCGTCCTCCATCACATACAGCAAGGAAACGATGGAATCGGTTGGAAAGTAGACGTCGTTCATGACATCCCCGGATTCATAGAGCACGTTGCCAAGCGGCAGATCTGTCGGCTTCAGATTCGGTTCGAGGCGTGCCCTGGCCTCGTCGGTAAGAGCCCTGAGTAAAAGATTGTCTTCGTAAACCGGCGTTTGTGTCATTGCAGTGCTTCCTGCATTGCCCTGGCCGTAAAATGAGGTCTTTAATGCAGTTAAACTGATATTAGCATGGAGACCGACAATACGCTATGTGCGCTATCCAACATAGTAGCAAAATAATTCTATGAGAAAAAACATATTAGAGCAAGAGTGTTACATAGCCGCCCTGAACACCTGGCCAGACGTGTCCGGTGGAACCGCCGTTCAGCACCAGCTCTCGTATCTGTGCTCCAGCGCACAGAGTAATCCCGATCATTCTGTTTGGATGGGCGTTGATGAACAGGAGATAATGATCATGAAAATCCATCACCTATTCGGTATCGTCTTGCTGGTTGTCGGCGCGATCTTGTTGTATTTCGGCTACCAGGCGTCGCAGAGCGTCGGTGAACAGATGGCCGAGACATTCACAGGTAAATTCTCGGATTCGACCACCTGGTATTTTGTTCTGGGTGCCGCATCGGCCGTTGGTGGCAT
>JBBDSF010000193.1:8003-13628 GCA_040905125.1 Pseudomonadales bacterium
TGGGAATCGGGTTGACCCTTGAATTCCTTGCTGCGGAATATCTGCGCATAGGAAATCTTGACGCCGCCGTATATAAAACTGACGCCAATAGCGCCATCCGTCACGAGCAGTTTCTTGTCGACACTATGGCTGTCCCTGATCGTATTGCCATCAAGGAAAATGTTGCGACCGACCAGCCGTGTATCGAATGAGACAAATCCATGTATGCCCCACTTGGCCGGTCCGGTTTTCCTTGGGTCCCAGACCGCGTCGGGTGTGCTGTTATCGCCCCCTGGTCGCAGGGCAGAAGTGCCAAAATCATCGGGAATGGCCCAGCCGAGGCGAAATTCGGCACCGGCATTCAGATACGTATGGACATTTCCGAGTGCGATACCGGCGTGGCCGATCAGGTCGAAGCCGAAGCGAGACGCCTGATTGTATTCGTGGCTGATTTTCTTCTTGTGTTCCCACAAGAAGGTGAAACCGAACTCATTGCCCAGTTGGTTATCCCAACCTTCGAAACGTTCTACACCGCGGACATCGTGAATTACATTCTGTAACTGACGGCCAAGTGCTGCAGGGCCTACAACGCCGAAGCTTGCCTCGAGGGTATCCAGTTGCAAGTCATTGCGGGTCTGGTAACCGATACTGGCAAAGAGCCATCCCGCATAGGGCCGATCGTCCTCGATCAAATCCTCCCGTGTGAAATCCTCGGGGGTGAAAAGGTTATGGCCGATCGAAAAGATCAGGTTGCGTTTTTGGCCGTCTCGTACCTCGTTGAAAAAGGAGAGGCCTTTGTTGACCGACTTCAGCCATTCAGGGAGGTTGGGATCATTGATGTAGTCGCTGAGGTCCGGAGATACCCAGGATGCGCGGACACCGTTGGTATAGCCAAGATCAGTTCGTGAGAAAAGGTCATTTTCAAAGTAGAGGTTCAGGGTCCAATTTTCGGTTTGGTCGCGGTCTGCAAACGTCTGCGCGGTGAACGCGAGACACCACACCAAAACAATCACCTTGTAAATTCTTGAACCCATAATGCTCGTCGACAACAATAGCCCTGGCGCAGGAATGTTCTACTATCCGTACACCCGCCAAGTGTTTTCGGTTAATTACCTGTTGGTACCTTAATCAGTATGAGTTGAAGAAGTCGGCGAAGTGCCGCTCCGGAATTTTCGGTCGCACGGAAAATTTTCTATTCGACCTTCTTTATGGACCTTTTCAGGGCAAGAGTCTGTACGTTAGCGAACACAAGAGGTGAGTGACCATCTGGCGATTGCCAACTCATTGTTTTAATTGGTCGGGATTTCTCTACGATTCAAGGAATAATTCCCTTATCACGAAGTTTGGCGAGATAATCATCAGCTGACATTGGGCACTCAACAAAGTCTCTAAACTCTGATGAAGAGTCAAGCTTAAGTTGTCGTTTTATGACCGATTGAAGGTTAGCATCAAGTCGCTTGTACTTCTTTCCATGCGACAGTTTTGTCTTAACCCCGGTCTCTTTTCCATTGTGCTTATGAAGATAATAACGGTGGTCTCTATTATCGAGATCGAATCCCTTTCGGCCAAGCGACCGTTCTATCTTTTCACGATCCAATGTGGACTATTCCTGTTCCTTTGGTGGAGTTAAAGAGCGAAAGCGTTGTCTTAGGATGGCGCCAAAGCCCACAACTTCATCTTCCTTGAGGCCAGCGTAGTGTTCGTAGAAATGAGCAAGGTCTTCTAATGCCTCGCTTAGGGCATCTGGCACGCTTTCCCCGATCGATGTGAGATCCAGGTAGGTATTCTCGGCGACAAAATGGGGGCCTTCTTGTATTACTTTAAATACAATAGGCTTTTCAAACGTAATCTGAGCACCAAATACGTCGACACTCCAAACGGGATGAAGCGTTTCAGCTAGTCTACGTCTGGAACCGGAATTCGCAGTAACGACTAGATCCGAAGGCGAAACTACCTGATCACTCCTTCTACCATCGCTCCCACTATAAGGAGTCATATCATAAGCAGAATTATCCATATGTTTCCCCTTTTAAGAACTCTCGATATTCATCAGTGATAGAATCTTCGAAGAGGTTCCTGGCAATCCTGTGCAGCTTATCAATAGTCTCAGGAAGTTGCGAGACTGCAAAGTCCCTCTCCCCCAGGTTGTCGACGAAGACATCAATGTCGAATATCAGGGACTCATCAGCATCTTGATCACCATCCTGGGACTGAAGATTAATCAATACCTTCTGGTCCTCATAGGTGGTGGAGGCTCTGAATTGCACTTCACTAAATTCGTGAGATTCAATCCCGAACAGGCTTGGTGGATTATTGAAGAATCTAGCAATCGGGATGAGCCCCTTTTCTCGAGTAAACGGTATTAAGTTGATATATCTCCATCCAATCCGGCTGAACCTTCGAATAGAAAATAAGTTTTCTGCAATCTCTGCTAAACGAAAAATCTCTCCCATGAAACGAGATGATCCTTCGTACTCTTTCTGAAAATATCCAAGCGCGTTGAGGGCAAGCGTAACACCAGCAGATCCGTCCTCTCGCTCAAATTTATAGCGTTGAAGTGCGGGGAGGGACCCTGCCGCTATGGCGGGGACATAGAGCATTGGATACTCCGCACGAATCTCCTCATAGAACTCATGCCTTCGGCTCTCGATCACCGGTTCGCCGAAAAATCGTAACTCGAAGGCCACTTCAATTAGGGGCTGATTAGGGTAGACGACATCCTCTGGCACTTTAGAAGAAAGCGATGTCATGTCAGGTATATAGCCGTATACGGAGCGACTCAGCTATCATACAAGCATAATAATAACATAGGCAATGTAAAAGAAATTTCACCCTCTTTAGCGGCGGTCTGGTCGGAATTTGTTGTATCCTATGTGCGCCCTGATGTGTCTGGGTTTTGATTTCTATATTGTAACTCATTGTTTTAATTGGTCGGGATGGCGCGATTTGAACGCGCGACCCCTGCCTCCCGAAGACAGTGCTCTACCAGGCTGAGCTACACCCCGACGCAAAACTCTACTGCTGATCGTATCTGTTAATAGCGACGATCGACCACAAAATTGACCAGACTGCGCATGGCTCCCTGGTATTTTGTATCTTCAATCTTGTCAAGACAGGCCAATGCTTTTTCCCTTTCAGCGTTGGCCAGCGTCGCCGTGTATTGTAAACCACCCGTCGCCCGGACTGTATCCATGATTTCGTCCAGATTTTCCACGCCGCCATGGGCGATGGCTTGTCTTACAAATTGTTTCTGTTTGTTATCGCCGTGTTTGATGGCGGCGATAAGTGGCAACGTTACTTTTCCCTCCGCGAGATCGTCGCCTACATTCTTGCCGAGATCCCGTGTATCACCATCGTAATCCAGCAAGTCGTCAATGAGCTGGAAGGCAAGTCCCAAATGGAGGCCGTAATCACGCAAGGCGCCTTCCTGCGTGGGCTGGCAGCCGGACAAAACACTCGCGGAATGGGCAGCACATTGGAACAAAGTGGCCGTTTTACGGGTGATCACGTCGAGATAGATCTCTTCGGTGATATCCGGGTTATGGATATGGGCCAGCTGCTGGACCTCGCCTTCCGCGATGGTGTTGGTCGCATGGGAGAGAATCTCCATAACCCGCATGTCGCCGATCTGGACCATCATCTCGAAGGCCCGGGAATGCAGGAAATCGCCGACCAATACGCTGGCGGAATTTCCCCACCTGGCGTTGACTGTTTTGCGTCCTCGCCGGAGATTCGAGTCATCGACAACGTCGTCGTGCATCAGCATGGCCGTATGCAAGAACTCAATGACCGCAGCCAGTTTGATGTGTTCCCGGTCATTATATCTGCAGGCGTTGGCGCTCAGGAGCACAAGTAATGGGCGCAGGCGTTTGCCCCCGGCTTCAATCAGGTAGTGGCTGATTTCTTCCACCAGCGGGATGTGGGACGATAGACTGTCAGCGATCAGATGATTAACCGCTGCAAAGTCGTCAGCAACCACTGAGTAAAACGGGTGTGTCATGCAAGGCCTTGGGCACGATTACGCGCAGAAGGAACTGAATGCTATGGATGCGCTTATACGGTGTCAAGTCAGAATGCCCATGTAAGTGATTTTAGCGGCCTTCGGGATTCCTGCTTGCTTGTCACTCGCCCATCGCTTAGAATTGCGCACCCTGATTTTGGGCCCTGATCTGCCCGGATCCCTTTGAATCGATGAAAGAGTAGAGACGATGTACGCTGTAATAAAAAGTGGTGGCAAGCAGCATCGCGTGACCCCGGGAGATGTGGTCAGGCTGGAGAAGCTCGAGGTTGCCGAGGGTGAGACCCTCGATTTCAACGATGTCATGCTGATTGGTGAAGGTACCGACGTTAAGGTAGGTGCCCCCTACGTTGACGGTGGCAAGGTCAGCGCTGAAGTGCTCTGCCATGGGCGCCATGATAAAATTACCATCATCAAGATGAAGCGGCGCAAGCATCATCGCCGTCAGGCAGGACACCGGCAGGCTTATACTGAGGTCAGGATTAAAGAAATTTCCGGAGGTAAATAGGCATGGCACATAAAAAAGCGGGCGGTAGTACGCGCAATGGGCGCGATTCAGAGTCAAAGCGTCTGGGTGTGAAGCTCTTTGGTGGACAGGCCGTGGCCCCCGGCAATATCATCGTTCGCCAGCGCGGCACGAAATTTCACCCGGGAGCCAATGTTGGCTGCGGGAAGGACTACACGTTGTTCGCCAAGGCAGCAGGGAAGGTGGCATTCAAGGTCAGGGGTCCAAAGAACCGCAAATATGTCGATGTGGTGACTGAGGCGTAATAAAAAAGAGATTCGAAAAAGCCCTGTCATCGACAGGGCTTTTTTTTGAGTATGGGTTGCGACTGATTCGCGCGACAGGAACGGAAAGCGATGAAATTTGTTGATGAAGCAACAGTACGGGTCGAGGCCGGCAAGGGAGGCGACGGCTGCCTGAGTTTTCGACGTGAGAAATTTGTCGAGCGTGGCGGGCCGAATGGCGGGGATGGTGGCGATGGTGGCAGCATTTACCTCATTGGCGACAAGGCGCTCAATACCCTGGTGGACTATCGATACCAGCCTCGATACCGCGCGCCCAAGGGGGAGCACGGCAAGGGCAGCAATCGAACCGGCGCCGGTGGCGAGGATGTATATTTGCGGGTTCCTCTAGGTACCAGCGTCTACGACGATGACGCGGACCTGTACGTCGGTGACATCAATGAAATTGGAGATACGCTGTTGGTCGCCAGGGGCGGGCGCCACGGCATGGGCAATGCCCACTTCAAATCCAGTACCAACCGGGCACCCCGACAAACGACGCCCGGGGACCCGGGTGAAACCCGAAACCTGCGTCTGGAATTGAAGTTGATCGCGGACGTGGGTTTGCTGGGCTTGCCCAATGCCGGCAAGTCCACGCTGATTCGCGCCGTGTCGGCGGCTCGTCCGAGGGTTGCCGACTATCCGTTTACCACGCTGATCCCGAATCTGGGCGTCGTGGATGCCGGCCAGCATCGAAGTTTCGTGATTGCTGATATACCGGGACTGATCGAAGGCGCGGCAGACGGTGCCGGCCTGGGCGTGCAATTCCTCAAGCATCTGGCCAGAACGCGGCTCTTGCTTCATCTGGTGGACCTGCTGCCCGTTGACGGCAGCGATCCCGG
>JBBDSF010000193.1:13728-15060 GCA_040905125.1 Pseudomonadales bacterium
GAACAGGATAGTCTCGAAGAGAGCCATCGTCAGGCATTGGCCGAGGAGAAGATTCGCCAGGAGATCCATGCCAAATCACTTGCCAGGCGTGCCGAGCGAAAGTCGCGACGACAGCAAAGTGGCGACGATGATGACAATTTCGACGTAGAGGTTCACTACGAACCGTGACAGGACTCGTAAACACATGACCGACATCGGGCAGGAATCAACGTCCGCCTTGAGCAATTATGATCCGGGTAAGACCTGGGTGATCAAGATTGGCAGTTCGTTGCTCACGGCGAATGGCCAGGGACTGTCTGAAAGCGCGGTGGAACGGTGGGTGGACGAAATCGTCAAGATTTCTCAGTCAGGTATTCAGGTGGTGCTGGTGTCCTCGGGGGCTGTAGCCGAAGGCATGTGGCGGCTCGGGATAGCCACGCGACCCCGTTCGCTGCACTTGCTACAGGCGGCCGCCGCGGTCGGTCAAATGGGCTTGATCCAGCTTTACGAATCCAAATTTCAGCGCCATGGGATGCGTACTGCCCAGGTGTTGCTGACCCATGGTGACTTACGGGTGCGTGAACGGTACTTGAATGCCAGAACCACCTTAAGAAATTTGTTGGCGCTCAATGTAATACCGGTCATCAACGAAAACGATACCATCGTAACTGATGAAATCCGCTTTGGTGACAATGATACCCTGGCTGCGCTGGTCGCCAATTTAATCGAGGCCAGTACGCTGCTGCTGCTGACCGATCAACGGGGCTTGTTTGATAGTGACCCACGTAAATCGGAACAGGCAAAATTTATTCAGGAGGCGGCGGCAGGCGATATCAATCTCGACAAGATGGCGGGCGAAGGCAGCAAACTGGGTCGGGGTGGAATGGTGACTAAACTTCAGGCGGCGCGAACCGCCGCGCGAAGTGGTGCCAATACGGTTATTGCCTCGGGACAAGACCACGGTGTGATTACCCGTCTGGCACAAGGTGGGGTCTCCGGCACGTTACTCAGAGCCGAAAAAAGCACTCTCGTGTCTCGCAAGCAGTGGCTCGCTGGCTTGCGGGCACGCGGGAAACTGGTACTCGATGCCGGTGCCGTTAAAGTTCTGATACGTGACGGCAGAAGCCTGTTACCGGTAGGTGTTAAATCAGCCAGCGGTGAATTTACACGGGGCGACATGGTGGCGTGCATGGACGAGCAGGGCAGGGAAATCGCCCGGGGCTTGATCAACTACGATTGCAAGGAATGTCAGGCTTTGAGCGGGCACGCAAGCAGCGAGATTGAGGAAATTCTCGGCTACATGGGCGATGAAGAAGTGATCCACCGGGACAACCTGGTCCTGCTATAAATGTC
>JBBDSF010000193.1:15160-19028 GCA_040905125.1 Pseudomonadales bacterium
TTTGCCACTTGAGTTAAGTCCCTGAAATTGGTGCTGAAAATTAAGACGCGGTACTATGCCGATTTGATCGACTGTTGTCAAACCGATTTGTCATCCAAACAACCTGGACGAGAGCGCATAATACATTCATGAATGAGCCTGACGACACCGCTGACCGACCGGGCAGAGGTCTACTGAAGTCCAGCGGCGTGGTGTCAGCCATGACCATGGTTTCCCGGGTATTCGGATTAGTCCGGGACATGGTAATCGCATACTTCTTTGGGGCGTCGGCTGGCGCTGATGCCTTTTTCATCGCCTTTCGCATTCCCAATTTTTTTCGTCGCCTGTTCGCCGAAGGGGCCTTCTCGCAAGCCTTTGTCCCCGTATTGTCCGAGTATCGCAGCACGAGGTCCCGTGCCGAGGTCAGGGACCTCCTTGACCGGGTCAGCGGGAGTCTGGGCGCCAATCTGGTCGCTATAACTGTAGTCGGGGTTGTGGGTGCGCCACTGGTCGTCAGCGTGTTCGCCGCCGGTTTTGTCTTTAACGAACAATCCGAAAAGTTGCAGTTGGCGACCGACATGCTGCGACTGACGTTTCCCTATTTACTGCTGATATCCATGACCGCGTTCGCCGGCGGCATACTGAACAGCTACGGGCGTTTCGCGGTGCCCGCCTTTACACCGGTATTGCTCAACCTGTCTTTGATCCTGTGTGCGATCTACCTGCGCCCCTGGATGGACGTCCCTGTCATGGCGCTGGCCTGGGGGGTGCTTATTGCAGGCGTGGTGCAACTGACGTTTCAATTACCGTTTCTCGCCCATGAAGGCTTGTTGCCACGTCCCAGGGTCGATTTTAAGCATGAAGGGGTACGTAAAATTCTGACCCTCATGTTACCGGCACTGTTCGGCGTATCCGTCGGGCAGATCAATCTTTTGGTCGATACGCTGCTGGCGTCTTTCCTGCAAACGGGCAGCCTGTCCTGGCTTTATTATTCTGACCGGCTATTGGAATTCCCTTTGGCCCTGTTCGGCATTACCATCGCCACGGTGATATTGCCGAGTTTATCCCGTGAGCATGCACAAGCCTCGGGCGAAGATTTCTCCAAAACCATGGACTGGGCCATACGCATGGTCTGCGCTATTGGCATCCCGGCATCGGTCGCCCTGGTATTTCTGTCGGAAGCACTCATTACCACGCTCTTTTATCAGGGCGAGATGACCCGCAACGATGTCATGATGGCCTCGCTCAGTTTGAAAGCTTATGGGGTCGGCCTGCTCGGGCATATGCTGGTGAAAGTGCTGGCGCCCGGGTATTTCTCAAGACAGGACACCAGTACACCTGTTAGATACGGCGTGATTGCACTCGTATCGAATATGATACTCAACCTCATTTTGATCTGGCACTTGAAGCATGCCGGTCTGGCATTGGCTACATCCATTTCCGCATTCATCAATGCGGGTTTATTGTGGATGGGGCTTCACAAAGCGGGTGTATGGGTCCCGTCCCGGCAATGGCTGAAATTTGGCTTGCAGATAATTGTGGCCAATGGTGTCATGCTGGCCGCCTTGTTCTGGATGACGCCCGAGCTGGAAGGATGGTTTGAATTGGGCTTTTGGGACAGATTGGCGCGTATGCTATTGATCTGCATTGCAGGCGCGTTAATCTATGGGGCTTCGCTTATCACGACGGGATTCCGCTTCAGACAGATGGTGCGTTAAACACAAATGGAAATAATCAGAGGTCCAATTAATCTAAAGCCGCGTCATCAAGGCAGTGTTGTCACCATCGGCAATTTTGATGGCGTGCATCGCGGCCATCAGGCGATGTTAAAGCAAATCCGGGAAAAGGCTGAAGAGCTCGGGGTGCCTTCCATGCTGATTTGTTTCGAGCCCCAGCCACGGGAATTTTTTGACGAATTCAATGCGCCCGCCCGGCTGACGCGTTTTCGGGAAAAGGTCGAATTGTTGGAAGAACACGGACTCGATCTGGTGTTTTGTTTTAAGTTCAACGACAAGACCCGGTCCATGACGCCAGAGCGTTTTGTCGAGTTCCTTACCGTGGATATTGGCGTCAGTGCTCTGTTTGTGGGTGATGACTTCCGCTTTGGTCATGATCGCAGTGGTGATTTTGCGCAGCTTCAAGAGGCGGGGGAAAAGTATGGTTTTGAAGTGACCAATTTGCACACCCTCACCTATGAAGACATCCGTGTCAGTAGTACCCGGATTCGGGAATGCCTGGCTGCCGGTGATTTCGAACTGGCGGAGAAGATGCTGGGGCATCCGTATTCGATCATCGGCAAGGTCGTCCACGGTAATCAGTTAGGCAATAAACTCGAAGCGCCTACCGCCAACATTCAATTGCATCGTTATCGCGCGCCCATAGATGGCGTCTATGCCGTGGAAGTTGAGCGATTAAATGGCAGGGTGCCCGGCGTGGCCAATGTCGGGGTGCGGCCGACCCTGGAGACGAAAACACCGGTACCGATACTGGAAGTCCACATATTCGACTTCGCAGAACGAATCTATGGTCGGTGCGTCAAGGTCATTTTTCGGCACAAGATTCGCGAGGAGAAAAAATTCGACAACCTGGATCAGCTTAAAACGGCGATTCATGAAGATATTCAAAGCGCCAGGAATTATTTTGCAACCAGGGCAGCCGGATGATCTGGTTTGCGATCAGCTTTGCTGTCATTGTAATCGATCAGGCGCTTAAGTATTACATGAGCTCAATACTGCCCCTTTGTGAACCTGGTTATTGCAAGTCGATAGAGGTTTTGCCTGTGTTTAAGTTCACCCTGCTGCATAACACAGGCGCAGCTTTTAGTTTTCTCGCCGAGGCCGGCGGCTGGCAGCGTTGGCTGTTGGGCGGTATTTCCATTGGTGTGTCGGCTGTTTTGGTTGTCTGGTTATTCAGGGTTGATCACCGGGATAAGATTCTGGCGCTGGCGCTCGCGCTGATATTGGGTGGGGCAGTGGGTAACTTGATAGACCGGGTAATGCTTGGCTATGTCGTTGACTTTATCGTGGTTCACTATAAAGAATATTATTTTCCCGCATTCAATATTGCAGATTCGGCCATCTCGGTGGGGGCGGGATTGTTGATTGTCGACCTTTTCTACAAACCGAAGGCGATGCGGAGCGAGTCCCATGGCTGACATTCCGGTTGGACCCGGCACGAAGGTGACGCTCAGATTCTCGCTGGAATTCGAAGACGGTGAGGTGATCGATTCCACCGGCGATAGAGCGGCGGAATTTGTGGTTGGCGACGGCAGTCTGTTGCCTGGTTTCGAGCGAGCGATGTTCGGGCTCAAAGCAGGCGACCGGGAACGATTGTTTGTCGAGGCCGCTCATGGATTTGGTGAACCGAAATCCGAGAATATTCAACGCATCAAGCGTTCGCAGTTTTCGCCGGATATGCCGCTAAGCGAGGGCCTGATCGTTTCATTCGCGGATCAGCACAATGCCGAGTTGCCCGGCGTGATATGCGGCATGACCGAGGATCTGGTGGAGGTGGACTTTAATCACCCCCTTTCCGGTAAAAATCTGTACTTCGATGTCGACATCGTTGCCGTGGAGCAGGTCAGTGACGAGATTCTGCGGATAGACAGCTAACGCTGGGGTGATACATTCCGTTGAGGGCGAACATTTTTGATGATTGTTGTTCAGGTGCGCATACAGCATAATTGACCCATCAACCAGGAGGGGCGGCACATGAGATCGTCAAGAGGTTTTACACTGATTGAGCTGATGATAACCGTTGCCATCATTGGCATTATTGCAGCGGTAGCCTATCCAGCCTATCAGGGGTACATCGAGACAGCTACGCGGGGGGATGCGGTGGCCGACCTGCAGGCCTGTGCGATGGCGATGGAACGGCACTATTCCAATGG
>JBBDSF010000194.1:0-3038 GCA_040905125.1 Pseudomonadales bacterium
CCAGCGGAAGGGACCCACTGGGGGATGGGTGGAGCTGGCAAAAATAAAAACAAGCCCCCCTGCCACCCGTCCTCAACCAGGCTTCAGCTTGCATGATTAATCCAGGTTAGCGATCCGAGTACCAGACCGAAATGATGAAACCGGCTGTGCCCTGCTCCGAGTTGTCGGTGAGGTAAGCCGACTGTTTGATGTGATGGATTTCGATCTTCCCTTCCATCTCTTGCAGCCATTCGTTGATCTCGGCTTCGGCATCATGAACCTGGGAAATCCGTTGTCGAAAGACGCTAACTTTCATAATCGCCTCCTGATGGGACAATAGCGGTATCTTAATGAAAATGATAAATGGATATCAATTGTTATTATTCAATGACCATATCTTAAGTTTCGAATCGTGATTCTCTCACGGAAGTCGGTGCTCAAGGTGCCCGTCGGTAGTACTCCTTATCTGTGATTTCGGTTGCGGACCAATCCTGCTCATGGACAATCCAGGTGCGGCCCCAGTAGATGAAGGGCGTATCGATGAGAGCGATGATTATCTTCAGGACATATTTGGCCAGTCCCAGGAGGATTGCGGTTTCAAAAGCCACGACACCCCACCACACAACCAGGGAATAGATCAGAGTGTCCAGCCCCTGGGAGCAGATGGTTGAAACATTATTTCTGAGCCAAAGGTGCTTGCCTCGTGTCTTTTGCCTGATGAAATGGAAAATCCAGACGTCGAAGGTTTGACTGATGTAGTAAGCAAGCAATGAGCCGAATACAAAGCGAGGCGTGAAGTTAAACAGGGTATCAAACGCGGTGTGAATATCGTCCGAAAGCTCGGCGGTCTCGGCGCGTGTGGAGGGCTGAAACACGAGGCTGATGGATATCATAAACACAATGACGACACTGACGACGAATCCAATCTGGACCGCGCGGTTGGCCTCGCGCCTGCCATATTTTTCACTTAGAAGATCTGTTGCAAAGTAAATACCTGAGTAAAGGATAACGCCCATACTGGTTTGCAATTCGCCCAGCAGTGGCAACCAGATAAGCGTCAATTTCGGGCCCTGCAGGTTAGCCAGCAAGATGCCGAGGACGACCACAGCGTATAGGCCCTGTTTTCCAAACAGCCGGAAAAGCACCAGGGCAAAACTGAGATCTGCAACGATAGTAAACAACCAGAGGAGGGTCTGGTGCTCGATAAAAAAGTGTCTCAGAAATTCGGGAAGCACGTTATTTTTGCTTGGAAAGGGGCGAAGAGGGAGTTTATCAGATGTGGAGGAATTTGCTAAAAATGCCCAACCTGACGTAACCTTCAATTTAAATTGGTGGCAGGTGCAGTTAAATGGAAAATCTATTCGATCTTTCAGGTAAAGTAGCCGTAATTACCGGTTCAACGAAAGGTATTGGCAAGGCAATTGCCGAACAGATGGCATTTCACGGGGCGAATGTCGTGATCTCCAGCAGAAAGCAGGATGCCTGCGAAGCGGTGACTAACGAGATTAACGAGGCTCTTGGGCAAAATGGGGGCAATGCGACTTCAATTCCATGTCACATAGGCCATAAGGATCAAATTGAAAATCTGGTGTCAGAGACGAGGCGCCAGCTTGGTCCTGTGGACATCCTTGTATGCAATGCCGCAGTCAATCCGTTCTACGGTTCCATGCTGGATATACCTGATTCCGCCTTTGAAAAGATTCTCGATTCCAACATAAAATCTAATCATTGGTTATGCCAAATGGTATTGCCTGAAATGGTCGAGCGAAAGGATGGTGTTGTGTTGATTATATCTTCCGTCGGCGGAAAGAATGGCAGTGCGGTACTGGGCACTTACGCCATTTCCAAGGCCGCGGACATGCAAATGGCTCGCAATATAGCGACTGAATTTGGACCCCATAATATCCGCGCGAATGCGATCGCGCCGGGTTTGATACGCACTGACTTTGCCAGGGCCCTGTGGGAGGACGCGGAAACCTTGAAGGCGGCGACAGCCAGCGCTGCCTTGCGCCGCATCGGTGAACCTGAAGAGATTGGCGGGCTGGCGGCGTTTCTGGCCTCCAGAGCAGGCAGCTTTATAACCGGTCAGACCATCGTTGCCGACGGGGGACGATGAACAGGGTACCGGCGTACGCAAATACAGTTTGCAAAAAATTACGGAGGATATTATGGAACAAACAAGATGGTGGACCTGGCTGCTTCTGGTAAGCGCTGCAGTAGCAGTTATATTATTGTTGGCTGCACCACTGGGCTACAAGTACGGGCTTGCCTCGTTGCGCCCCTCGCTGATGAGTCTTGTGGTAGCATTACTGACGGCTGTTCTCGTATTTCTGGCATCATTGGTCATGGTATTTATTGCCCAGAAATACGGGTTGAGTGCAAACCGCAATCTGTTGCTGATTGCAATGGGCCTTAGCCTGATTCCAATGGTTGTCATGGGCCCTCAGATTCAGGCGGCAAGATCTGTTCCGGCTATCCATGACATTACCACCGACACGGACAATCCGCCCACGTTCGACGAGATAGCCCCTATCAGGGAATATGCACCCAATAGCCTGGAGTATGGCGATGATCAGGGCTCACCGGAAGAACTTGCCAGGAAGCAGAAAGAAGCTTATCCGGAAATCAGATCATTGAAAACCAGTTTATCCGTTGGGGAAGCAACCGAGAAGACACAGCTCGTTCTGGAATCCCAGGGGCTGGACGTAATCAACGTCGATCAGAGCAAGGGGATTGTTGAGGCAACGGCGACCACGAAGTGGTTTGGGTTCAAGGATGACATGGTGGTTCGTATTACGCCTGATGGATCCGGTTCGGTGGTGGACGTTAGATCGGTTTCGCGCGTGGGACAAAGTGATATTGGCGCGAATGCCGCGAGGATCAAGAGGTTTCTTGAAGGTTTTCGGGAGGCATCCGGATGATTAATCCGCCAATTTTTGCTGAATAATTTCGTTGACCTGTTGAGGGTTGGCCTTACCTCCGGTTACCTTCATGACCTGGCCGACGAAAAAACCAAGGACCTTGGTTTTCCCGGCCTTGTATTGTTCGACCTGCTTTGG
>JBBDSF010000195.1:0-3029 GCA_040905125.1 Pseudomonadales bacterium
GGGAGTCAGGACTTCAGGACTTTAAGGACGTCCTCGAGCTCGACGATCATCTGATGAATGAGCTGCTTGTACTGGGTATTGTCTTCTTTTTGATCCTCACCGGAGAGACGCTGGCGGGCACCACCAATGGTAAAGCCTTGATCGTATAGCAGGCTGCGGATCTGGCGGATCATGAGGACGTCGCCACGCTGGTAGTAGCGGCGGTTACCGCGTCGTTTGACGGGCTTTAGCTGTGGGAATTCCTGCTCCCAATAGCGCAGGACGTGTGGTTTGACGGCACAGAGGTCGCTGACCTCCCCGATCGTGAAATAGCGCTTACCCGGTATCGGGGGCAGTTCGGCGTTATGATCGGGATCCAGCATACGCCTCCACCCTGGCCTTCAATTTCTGACCCGGCCGGAAAGTGACCACTCGGCGTGCCGTTATGGGTATTTCCTCACCTGTTTTCGGATTTCTTCCCGGGCGCTGGCTTTTATCCCGCAGGTCGAAGTTGCCGAACCCGGATAATTTGACTTGCTCATTATTCTCGAGGGAAGTTCGCACTTCTTCGAAGAACATTTCGACGACTTCTTTCGCTTCCCGCTTGTTCAAGCCCAGTTCTTCAAACAGCTTTTCGGCCATTTCGGCCTTGGTCAATGCGCTCATATCCGTTCCTTAATACGGCTGTAATTTCTTCGCCAGGGCAGCGATACCGCTCGTCGATCGAATCGTTGATCTTGTAGACATAAGAGTGCGGGAAGGCGGCCATGAGGTCAAGCCCAAAACGCAAAACTTTTCCATTAGGATCAATGCCTTTGCCGGGATAAGCGTCAAATAACTTTAGGTTTGGTGTGTAGCGGTGTGAACTTGTGGCATTAGTTATGCCGATTGAGAGAGATTTCTCCATTCCGGCCTGCGGCCTCCAGTCGAAATGACAAGGGGGTGTCGGTCTCCAGTCCTTGGGCCCTTGGGTCCTTTGGGTCCTCGGGTCGAAATGACATGCCGATGTCATCCCGAGCGGAGGGCGTAGCCCGGAGTCGAGGGATCTCGGGGTTGGGGATTTCTCCATTCCGCTTCGCTCCAGTCGAAATGACATGGGAGGCCCTGCGGCCCTTGGACCCTTTCGGTCTCCAGCTGGAATAACATACAGGACTCATCGCCTCAACCTGGCACCGAACTCCTTTTCAAGCGAGGCGACAACTTTGTCGATCTGGGTGTTGATCTCTTCATCGGTCAGGGTGCGGTCCGGATGCTGAAAGGTCAGGCCGAGCGCCAGGCTTTTGGCGTTCGGGTCGATACCCTTGCCCTGATAAACATCGAACAGGGTCAGGTGTTTCAAGGTCCGGCCCGCTGTTTCCCGAATGCAGGCCTCAATCTGCGCCGCTGTTACGGCCTCGCCGACAATGATGGCGATGTCGCGGCGGACTTCCGGATGTCGCGAGAGCGCGTCAACGGCGGGCACCTCCCTTGCGATGAGCATCGACGTTTTCAGCTCGAACAGATAAACCGGCGTTTTGATATCCAGGGACTGCTGGACTCGCGGATCGAGCAAACCGATATAGCCTGCCCGCTCACCGTTCCGGTTGATTTGGGCGCTCTGGCCGGGATGCAGGGCCGGATGCTGAACAAGCTCGAAGGTGAATTCATGGGCCGCGCCAGTCAGAGTCAGCAATGTTTCCAGATCACCCTTAATATCAAAGAAATCAAGGGGTTGCCGGCCATTCGCCCAGTTTTCACCCTGTCGTGCGCCGCACGCGACGCCGGCGAGCATCTGCGACTGATCCAGGGAGTCCATGTTCAGGTCCTTCTGATTGGGCGGTTGCACGAAGCGCAGGCCGACCTCGAACAGACGAATCTGTTCCTGCTGGCGATTAAGGTTATAAATCAATGACTTAAGCAGTCCCGGCCAGAGGGTGGTGCGCATGACGCTCATTTCGTTGGAGACAGGGTTGGCAAGGGCAACCGGATCGTTTTGCGGGTCGAGCGCCGCCTGGGCCCTGGGGTCCACAAAGCTGTAGGTAATCGCCTCGAAATAGCCCCGGGCCACCAGCTGCTCTCGGATCCGGTCAATGCTGAGCCGGCCTTCCGGCGCCAGCGCCATGGTCAACCAGGACTGCGGTGTTCTGACTGGCAGGTTGTTGTAACCGTACACCCGGGAGATTTCCTCGATCAGATCGGCCTCGATCTCGATATCGAAGCGGTGTGAGGGAGCGCTCACTAACCAGGCTTCCTCCTCTTCAATCCGGATCTTTTTGTGCTCGAATCCAAGCCGCGTCAGCATCTGATCGATATCATTATTGGCAATATCGACACCCAGCAAACGTTTGACCCGGCCGGGGCGTACGGCGACTTCGTTGACATCGGGCAGCGCACTGTTGTCCAGGACTTCCGTGGTCGGGCCGGCCTCGCCGCCCGCGATGTCCAGCAATAGTTGCGTTGCCCGTTCCAGCGCGCGAACCTGGCCCTGCCAATCGACCCCCCGTTCAAAGCGATGCGACGCATCGGTATTGAGGCCATAGGATCGCGCCCGCCCACTGATGGCCAGAGGACTGAAGAAAGCACTTTCCAGAAAGATGTTGCGGCTCTGTTGGGTGACGGCTGTTTCCAGACCCCCCATAATGCCGGCCATGCCAATGGGACCCGAGCCATCGGTAATCAGCAGGGTGTCTTCATTCAGTGTGATTTCATGACCATCCAGCAGCGTCACCTGTTCACCCGCACGTGACTGGCGGACGATGATTTTGTCGGTGAGGCGATCCAGATCGTAGGCGTGCATGGGCTGGCCGAGTTCCAACATAATGTAATTGGTGACATCGACGACCGGGTCGATGGGACGCATGCCGGCGCGACGCAGCTTCTCCTGCATCCATAGCGGCGTTTGTGCATCCAGATCGATATTGCGGATGACGCGCCCGGCGAATCTCGGGCATGCTTCCGGCGCAGCCAGTTTGACGCTGAACGTATCGTCAATGGCCGCCGGCACCGGTTCGATTGACGGTACGTTGACATCCTGGTTGTTGATGACCCCGGTTTCCCGGGCGAGGCCGATC
>JBBDSF010000196.1:0-18253 GCA_040905125.1 Pseudomonadales bacterium
GAGGAAAGTCCGGGCTCCACAGGGCAAGGTGCCAGGTAACGCCTGGGGGGCGTGAGCCCACGGAAAGTGCAGCAGAAAATATACCGCCTCGCTTCGCGGGGTAAGGGTGAAATGGTGCGGTAAGAGCGCACCGCACGCGCGGTAACGTGGCGTGGCAGTGCAAACCCCACCTGGAGCAAGACCAAATAGGAATCCGTGTTGTGGCCCGCAATTGGATTCGGGTAGGTTGCTAGAGGTACATGGCGACATGTATCCCAGATGAATGATTGTCCTCGACAGAACCCGGCTTACAGGCCAACTCCCTTCTTTTCGGTTTTAAAAAGATATTGTCGTTATGCGAAAATTATCTACTCAGGCTTAATCTTAAGAAACTACTTTAAGTATTAAGCCTATCTTCATGTAATAAAGCTCTATTATAATTACACCTCGCACTGTTTCTTTCTGAATCCCCTAAGTCCTTGTGTTTTAAAGACAAATCCTGATTTTGTTTGCTTGACAAGGTCATGACCGCCTCTTATCGTTCACGGTGAGAAAAAGTGGGAAAAAGTGTCATTATGTGGGGATTTTCCCCGGGGGCAACAGCAGACCGTGTACAGAGGCGTTAACAACATTAACCTCGATGCCAAAGGGCGTTTGGCGATTCCTACACGGTATCGCGATCACCTCCAGCAGCATTGTAACGGGGAAATGGTTGTCACAATAGATACCGAAGAACGTTGCCTGCTGATCTATCCCGGACCCGAGTGGGAGGACGTACAGCGGCAAGTCGAGGCGCTGCCGAGTCTCAATCCACTGACCAGACGCATTCAGCGCCTTTTGATTGGACATGCGGTAGATATTGAGCTCGATGGCAGCGGCAGGATCCTGTTGCCCGCACCTCTCCGGGATTATGCCCACCTCGAGAAAGAAACCGTCTTATTGGGTCAAGGACACAAGTTTGAGTTGTGGAGTGAGCCGCATTGGGTGGAACGAAGAGATTCCTGGCTTGGGGAACAATCGAGTCAGGAAATTCCCGATGAGTTGAAATCGCTTTCACTGTAATGGCTGGCCATGAAACTGTTCTACGAAAAGAGGCTGTGGATGCCCTGGTCCGAAATGTGGATGGACGTTTTGTCGACTGTACTTATGGCCGGGGCGGGCACAGCGAAGAAATTCTAAAGCGACTTACGCCGGCTGGACGGCTGATAGTAATGGACAAGGATGTGGACGCGGTACGGGATGCCGAACTCAAATTTGGGGACGACGAGAGGGTGATAGCGGTGCATGGATCATTCAAAGATCTGCATAAAATCGTTGCAGCACGAGACATGATTCCCGTGGACGGCATATTAATGGACCTCGGTGTGTCGTCGCCTCAGCTGGACACTCCAGAGCGGGGATTCAGTTTTGATCGTGGCGGTCCGCTGGATATGCGAATGAACCAGCAGGAGGGTATGTCGGCCAGGGATTGGTTGTCGGTTGCGGATGAAAACCAGATTGTGAAGGTGTTAAAAGAATATGGAGAAGAAAGGTTTGCGCGACGCATCGCGCGCGCAATCATTGAGGCCCGGTCCTCCAGGCCTGTAGAAACAACCGATGACCTGGTCAATATCATCGAACAAGCTATACCGTACCGTGAGAAACATAAACATCCGGCGACTCGATCATTCCAGGCGATCCGAATTCACGTTAACGAAGAGTTGACCGAACTCAGGCAATGTCTTCAATCGGTGGTCGATCTGTTGTCTGCCGGCGGTCGCCTGGTCGTTATAAGCTTTCATTCCCTCGAGGACAGAATCGTTAAAAGGTTTATTCGTGACGCGGCAAAAGGGGATCCCTGGCCGGCACGATTACCGATCAGAGATGATCAGATTACCAGGCAGTTAAAGATAATCGGTCGCCCGGTCAGAGCGGGAGAAGCGGAAGTTCAGACCAATGCAAGAGCTCGCAGTGCAATCATGCGCGTCGCTGAAAGGACTGGTTGATATGGCGCAACAATCCTTAATGTTAAGAACCGTACGCTGGCTGACAGCGTGGAAACAGTTCAGTGTTGTGATCCTCGTGCTGATTGTCGTCTCCTCGGCGATAGCAGTTGTCTATTCAGCACACATGACCCGTCAAATGTATGCGCAACTCCAGGTGCTTCAGAAAAAACAGGATGATCTCGATAGCGAATACGAAAAGCTGTTATTGGAGAAAAGTGCCTGGGGGGATTACGCCAGAGTGGATAGAGTAGCGAGAGAAGAGTTGGAGATGAAACAACCTGGATCTGAAGATCTTGTGGTCGTGAGGCATTGACGCAATGATTATTGCCAGAAGCTGGTTCGTCATAACTTTGTTTGTGTTGTTGTCGCTTGCGATTGCCGTAAGAATTGTGTTCTTGCATGTCGTCGACAAGGATTTTTTGCAGGACCAGGGCGACGCCCGGACCATCCGGATGGAACGCATAAATGCGCATAGAGGCATGATAAAGGACCGTAACGGTCAACCCCTTGCCATCAGTTCGCCAGTAGTTTCCTTATGGGCTAATCCACAAGAACTATTGTCGACCGCCAATGGGGTCGAACTAATATCGAAAGGGTTGAATATACCCCGCGAGGATGTTCGGACAAAACTGCAGCAAAACTCGGGCAGCAAGTTTGTATATCTGCGCAGACGACTGACGCCGCCTGAGGCACGGCGAATTATGCAGCTGGGAATCAAGGGTGTTTACGAGGAAAGAGAATACAAGCGGTTTTACCCTGCCGGTGAGGTCACTGCTCATCTGGTCGGATTTACCGATATTGATGATAAAGGCCAGGAGGGGTTCGAATTATCTTACAACGATTGGCTTGAAGGTACGCCTGGTAAGAAAAAGGTACTTAAAAACCTGTATGGCGACATAATCAGGGACATTAAACCTGTAAGAGAAGCCAGACCCGGCAAGGACCTCGCGTTAAGTATTGACCTGCGCGTACAGTACCTGGCTTACCGGGAACTCAAGTCGGCCGTTAACCATTACAAAGCAGCCTCGGGCTCGGTAGTACTCCTCGACGTTGACACCGGCGAGATAATCGCCATGGCTAATCAACCCTCTTTTAATCCGAATAAGCGAAGTGATCTGACTATTTCCGCTGTCCGGAATCGCGCGGTTACCGACACTTTCGAGCCAGGGTCAACCGTAAAGCCGTTCACCGTGGCCACGGCATTGCGGTCCGGTGATTTTGGGCCCGGCTCATTGGTTGATACTCATCCAGGGTTTATCAAAGTGGATGGCAAAACCATTCGGGATCCGCTTAACCGCGGCAAGATTACCCTTACAGATATTATTGCCCATTCGAGTCAAGTAGGTATTTCCAAACTTGCACTTGACCTGAATGGATTCAAGGTACGGGAAATGTTTCGAGATGTCGGGTTCGGTGAAGTTAGCGGTATCGGATTTCCGGGAGAAGGCTATGGATATCTGCCTGATCACAGGCGCTGGAGCGATATCGAGCGCGTTACACTCGCATACGGTTACGGTCTCACAGTAACGCCTTTGCAGCTTGCCGCCTCTTATCTAACGATTGCATCTGGTGGTATTAAAAGGCAGATATCTGCGCTTCGTGCCCTGGAAGTAAAAGAAACCCGCGTTTTGGAAAAAGAAGTTGCTGACGATTTGTTGGTCATGTTGAGACGTGTCGTTACGGATGGTACTGGATCCAGCGCGTCAATTGACGGATATCCCGTGGCTGGCAAGACAGGCACTGTAAGGAAAATGGGCGACACGGGTTATCTGGATACTCGTCACATCGCTTTTTTTGCGGGTATGGCGCCTGTCGATAATCCGAAGGTTGTCGGGGTGATTTTGATTAACGATCCGCAAAGCGACGCGTATGGAGGTGGTGCGATCGCGGCACCGGTATTTTCCAGAGTTATGTCCGGAGCGCTGCGCCTCTTAAATGTAGCGCCGGACGAATTCCTGGAGGCAGTATAGCAATGAGGATGCTCCGTGACCTTCTACCTGAAGTGAACTTGTCGACTGATGTAGAAATCAATGGCCTCGCTCTGGACAGCCGTCAAATAAACTCAGGCGATCTTTTCTTTGCGTTGTCCGGAAGCCGGCATGACGGCCGTGAGTTTATCCAGGAGGCAGTGGAACGCAATGCAGCTGCTGTAGTTTATGAATCAGATGCCAATGATGGCCAAGAGATAGATGTTCCAATTCCCTGTATTGGTCTGGCAAACGCGTCATCGAAAGTGGGGGAAATAGCCAGTCGATACTTCGGTAATCCATCCCATCAGATGTTCGTCATTGCTGTCACCGGGACGAACGGCAAAACATCGTGTTCGCATTTTATTTCGGAAGCGCTGATGGCGGTTAATCGAAAATGTGGCGTTATCGGAACAATGGGTACAGGTTTCCCTGGCGCGCTTGAGGCCAGTGTGCTTACCACGCCGAACCCGATTAACTTACAGCAAGCACTGGCCAGGATCCTCGCGGCGGGTGGCACGGCGGTAGCGCTAGAGGCGTCTTCCCATGGGCTGCTTCAAAATCGACTCAAGGGCACAAGCATCGACGTTGCCATATTGACGAACCTGACCAGAGATCATCTCGATTACCACAGTAGCCTCGCGGAATACCGTAACGCCAAGCGACTTTTGTTTGAGTGGCCCGGTTTGAAATCAGCGGTACTTAATCTGGATGATGAATTTGGTGCCGAGCTCGCAGAAAATCTGGACGATGAGGTCCAGGTGTTGACCTATAGTACTGCCAGCACTGATGCAGACGTGTACTGTGAAGAACCCATATATCATGCCGATGGTGTTCGAGGAGAACTTGTAACCCCCTGGGGGAAATGCCGTTTTCAACTGCCGCTTCTCGGCGATTTTAATCTGGCTAACGTACTTGCGGCTGCCGGCGTACTCGGTCTGATGGAGTATCGAATTGCAGAAATCGTGCATGCCATTCAGCAGCTGCGAACGGTCAGGGGACGCATGGACGTATTGCGTTACGCGAATGCGCCCACAGTCGTGATCGATTACGCCCATACGCCGGATGCACTTGAAAAAGTTATTCAAGCGACACGCCGACATTGCATAGGAAATCTGTGGTGTGTGTTCGGGTGTGGTGGTGATCGAGATCAAGGTAAACGTCCTCTGATGGGGGAAGTTGCCGAACGATTGGCCGATTATGTTGTTTTAACCGATGACAATCCCAGGTCAGAACCATCGGTCAAGATAGTGAATGAGATTCTTGAAGGTATCTCGGATAAACGGAAAGTCTATGTGGAAACTGATCGTGCAAACGCGATCAAGCATGCTCTTTCCAATGCTTCGGTTTCTGACATGGTGCTTATTGCCGGCAAGGGTCATGAAGATTACCAGGAAATTAGCGGAAGTCGAATAGCTTACAGTGATTACGACCAGGTGGAAAAATACCTGGCGGGTGAACATTGAACGGTGGAGAGACGTAAGGTGATTGTTGGACTAGGAGAAACAGGTATGTCATGTGCGCGATATTTCAAGCGCCATGGTATTCCTTTTTCGGTTGTGGACGGAAATCCGCGCCCACCTAATCTTGCGTCCTTGCGTTCGTTGGCTCCAGAGGTCGACGTTGGTCCGATTGATGTGGACACATTGATACAGTCAGACACGATTGTTGTTAGCCCGGGAGTTCCCCTGTCAACGCCGGAAATTCAGGCTGCTCTGGAAGCGGGAGTGACTGTAACGGGTGATGTAGCAATTTTTGCGGAAGAGGTAACGGTACCTATTGTGGCGATCACAGGCTCCAACGGTAAAAGTACTGTGACGGCCCTCGTCGGTAAAATGGTGAAAGATCAGAACATTGCTGCGGGCGTGGGCGGAAATATCGGTATCCCTTGTCTTGATCTGATTGATGATGAAAACGAATTATACGTACTTGAACTTTCCAGCTATCAATTGGAAACGGCTAACCCGCTTCATTGTGAAGTGGCCGTAGTGTTGAACCTGTCGCCGGATCACCTGGATAGATACTCCTCACAACAAGCTTACTATCAAACCAAGGCAAGCATCTACAACGCCGCTCGCAAGGCAGTTGTCAATCGTGACGTGAAGTTTGACTTTAATGTATCAAAGGCGGAATCAGTAATAACTATAGGGTCGGATGCCTCGCCTGATAATCAAGGGTTTGGTTTGATTCGGCAACGGGGTCAAACCTGGCTTGCCAGAGGTGACGAGCTGCTGCTGAATGTCAATGACCTGGGTATAAAGGGTACGCACAATCAGATCAATGCGCTGGCTGCGCTTGCCATCGGTGTTCATCTTCAATTGGACATGACTTCAATGCTCAACAGTCTGAAAGCCTACAGGGGGCTGGAACATCGATGTGAACTACTGGGTGAGCATCGTAAGGTTACATACTTTAACGATTCGAAGTCTACCAACATAGCGTCGACTGAAGCCGCGATAACAGGGCTCGCCACCGAAGAAGGTAAAAACGTAATTCTGATCCTGGGTGGTATCGATAAAGGTGCCAATTTTAACGAGCTTATTCCTGCCATTACCCAACATGTCAAAGAAGTAGTGGTTTATGGACGCGATGCCGAGAGTATAGCGTCGGTGATTGAACAATGCGCAGCGACGCGCAGATGTGCCGACCTGGCTGAGGTCGTAGACTGTGTTGTTGACGATGCCCGGGCAGGGGATGTAGTGCTTTTTTCCCCGGCGTGTTCAAGCTTCGATATGTTTGACAACTTTGAGCACCGCGGGCGGATCTTCAAGGCCTTATTAAAGGAGAAGTTCGGGGAGGGGTTGTCATGACGATGGCAATGACGAACCACTCGACTTCGGTCGCAAGGGATTGTCCGGTTGATCCAGTTATCGCTGGTACGGCGACGATATTGGTGACGATCGGACTCGTGATGGTTGCCTCAGCGACCACTGAAATTTCGGCAAGAACCTTCGGCGATCCATTTTATATGTTTACCAGGCATCTGGTCTTTTTGACTGTGGGGATTGGAATTGCAGGTGCCACCTTAATGTTACCGCTAAGAGTGTTGCATCGGGTCGACTGGATCTTTCTGTTGCTGGCTTTTGTGCTATTGATAGCAGTACTAATTCCAGGCATTGGACGTGAGGTGAATGGAAGCATGCGCTGGATACCCCTGGGTCCGGTTTCAATTCAGGGATCAGAGATCGTCAAGTTGTTTGTAATTGTCTATATCGCAGGCTACCTGGTACGACGTAAGGAAGAAGTGCATTCCAACATCCTGGGATTCATTAATCCTCTGTTACTGGTATCCGCGCTCGTTCTGCTGTTGCTTGAGCAACCTGATTTTGGCGCTGCGATTGTTCTTATGGCAGTTTCTCTTGGCATTATCTTTATGGCCGGCGTGCCCATAAAACGTTTCTTTCCTATTATCAGTGTGTGCATGCTACTCACGGCTATACTTGCAGTCTGGCAACCGTACCGGCTTGAAAGACTTACCTCGTTTACCAACCCGTGGGAGCATCAACTTGATGGCGGTTACCAGTTAACCCAGGCATTGATTGCATTCGGTAGAGGCGAATTCTTCGGTCTTGGCCTTGGTAACAGTATACAAAAGCTATTCTTCCTTCCCGAAGCACATACGGATTTCCTGTTTTCGATCATCGCTGAAGAGCTGGGTGCAGTGGGCGCATTATTGGTTACCTTTTTGTTCTGCGTATTGGTCATTAGAGGCTTCTGGATTGGAAGACTAGCCTATAACCAGGGCAGCGAATTTAACGCCTATATCGCTTTTGGTGTTTCATTATTACTGGGAATCCAGTCAGCAATAAATATTGGGGTCAACCTGGGATTGCTTCCGACCAAGGGGCTTACCTTGCCTTTGATGAGTTTTGGGGGCAACAGTCTGGTATTGAGTTGCCTGCTTATCGGATTACTTCTCAGAGTTGAATTTGAAACGCGGGAAGAACCATTGGTCAACAAGGTTCGAGTGCGTAGTCATGGCAAATAAACCACTCCGACATGTAATTGAAATACCAGAGATGCGTCGCATCAGACGGATTCATTTCGTTGGTATTGGTGGCGCGGGCATGTGCGGAATTGCGGAAGTGCTTCTTAATCAGGGTTATGAGATAGCCGGGTCAGATATTGCCGAATCGCGAGTCATAGAACGGCTTAGAACGTTAGGTGCGAAGGTGCAAATCGGGCATCGTCATGAGAATGTAGAGGGTTGTGACGTTGTCGTCACCTCTTCTGCTATCAATATTGAGAACCCGGAAGTTCAGCGCGCTCATGAGCTTCGGATACCAGTGGTTAGAAGAGCAGAGATGCTCGGCGAACTGATGCGATACAGGCATGGAATTGCCGTTGCGGGAACCCACGGGAAGACGACAACGACAAGCCTGGTTGCCTCGGTGCTCGGCCAGGCGGGATTTGACCCAACGTTCGTCATCGGTGGGTTGCTCAACAGCGCGGGAGCGAATGCCAGATTAGGTGCGAGTCGATATCTCGTTGCGGAAGCTGATGAGAGCGATGCTTCTTTCTTGCATCTTCAGCCGATGGTAGTGGTATTAACCAACGTCGACAGGGATCATTTAGGTTATTACGAGGGCAGTTTTGAAAAGCTTCAACATGCATTTCTTGATTTTGTTCATAATCTCCCCTTTTATGGTTTGTTGGTAGCTTGCTTGGATGATCCAGTTGTTAACTCGCTCCTGCCGCAAGTCAAGCGATCCGTGATGACTTACGGTTTTGATCAGGATGCTGACGTTCAGGCGTATGACCTGACTCAGGAGGGTGGGGTGTCCAGGTTTTCTGTGTGTCGCAAGGGTTATCCCGTTGATCTGGCGGTAACACTCGGGATTCCGGGACGCCATAATGTCCTTAATGCTTTGGCCGCTATTGCGATTGCCAGTGACGAAGGTGCCACGGACGATGACATTGTTGAAGCCCTGGCTGCTTTTCAGGGTGTTGGAAGGCGTTTCGAGATTCATGGGTTGCTGGAGGCCGGCAGTGCCGAGTTTATGTTGGTGGACGATTACGGGCATCACCCAACGGAGGTTAAAGCAACTATTGAATCAGTCAGAAGCGGCTGGCAGGAGAAGCGATTATTGATGGTGTATCAGCCCCATCGTTATACCCGGATGCTTGAGATGTTCGATCAATTTGTTGATGTGCTATCAAGCGTGGATCGACTCATTTTGCTTGATGTGTATTCGGCCGGTGAGGAAGTGATTCCCGGAGCGACGGGTGAAGACCTGTACAGAGCGTTGAGTCGCCATGATCAAGTCCAGGTTGATTTCGTCAAATCCATTGATGAGGTCCCGGAAGTTTTGGAAAAAATTGTTAAAACGGGCGATGTGGTGTTAACCCAGGGTGCGGGGGAAACGGGGAAACTGGCGCACAACCTGAAGCAAAGATGGGGCAATACGAGGGCACGGATATGAATCTCAGCTTCTCTCAAGTAATTCGACGATATCGGCTGGTTCTGCCCGTCATGGGTATCAGCGTAATACTCCTCGGCGTTATCTGGGCGTTCCGGGAGAGCAATTCAGGCGTGGATCACGTATCTGTGGCCGGAGATCTCGATACACGTCAGCGTAGTCAAATCTTTCAGCAACTTGCGGCGATGGATGGTCTCCCTGATATCGGGCACATAAAAAATCGTCTCGAACAAATTGATTGGGTATATCAGGTTGCTGTGGCGAGAGATTGGCCGAACGGATTGATGATCACCGTAAAAGAGCAGGAGGCTATTGCATACTGGAACGAGAATGCGTTCATCAACGAAAAAGGCGATGTGTTTATATCGGCGAATGCAGGCAGCAGGAGATTACCTCAATTGTACGGGCCACGCGACAAAGAGCGAATGGTCATGCGTCAATATCAACAGCTCAGTCAGGTTCTGTCACGCACCGGTCAGGTGCTGGACACATTGCGACTTGATGTCCGGGGTAGTTGGGCATTTACCACTCGGTCAGGTATGGAAGTGCTGCTTGGTAATGAAAACATCATGAAGCGCATGCAGCGGTATGTTCGCGTCTTTCAACAAACCGGCCTTGTCGAGGAAATATCCCGAATATCACGTGTTGATACGCGTTATTCCAATGGTGTGGCGGTGGATTGGAAGAAATCCACAGACGGTTTCGAAGTGGCTAATGCATATAAATTATAGAGAGAAATGAGCTTATGACCAGTCCAATAGGAAATCAGATGATTGTTGGTCTTGATATCGGCACCTCAAAGGTGGTTTGTATCGTCGGAGAAGCCTCTCCCGAGGGTGACATAGAAATCATCGGGATTGGCAGCCACCCGTCTCGCGGTCTTAAGAAAGGTGTCGTCGTAAATATTGAGTCCACTGTGCAATCCATTCAACGTGCAGTGGAGGAAGCTGAATTAATGGCAGGCTGTCAGATTCATGCGGTCTACGCGGGTATTGCGGGGAGCCACATTCGCAGTCTGAATTCTCACGGTATCGTCGCCATTCGTGACAGAGAGGTTTTTCAGCCCGATATCGAGCGAGTCATTGACGCCGCGCAGGCTGTCGCTATTCCGGCGGATCAAAAGATTCTGCATATACTGCCCCAGGAATATCTGCTTGATAACCAGGAAGGAGTCAAAGAACCGTTGGGGATGTCCGGAGTCAGGCTTGAGGCCAAGGTTCATTTGGTCACCTGCGCGGTTAACTCCGCCCAGAATATTGAAAAGTGTATTCGCCGGTGTGGACTTGACGTGGAGGACATTATTCTCGAACAACTTGCGTCAGGCCACGCCGTTCTGACGGATGACGAGAAGGAACTTGGTGTCTGTATGGTTGACATAGGTGGCGGTACCACGGATATCGCCGTGTTTACTGATGGGGCGATTCGGCACACGGCAGTCATACCTATTGCGGGTGATCAGGTTACTAACGATATAGCGATGGCATTACGTACACCCACGCCGAATGCCGAGGAAATTAAAATCAAATACGCCTGTGCGCTCGCCAGCCTCGCTGGAGAAAACGAAACCATCAAGGTCCCCAGTGTAGGGGACCGGTGTGACCGTGATCTGTCCAGGCAGGCGCTGGCGGAAGTTGTGGAACCGAGGTATGACGAATTGTTTAGCCTGGTCCAGGCCGAATTACGGCGTAGTGGTTTCGAAGATTTAATTGCTGCGGGAATTGTGCTGACCGGTGGTACCGCCAAGATGGAAGGTGCCGTCGAACTCGCTGAAGAGATATTTCACATGCCTGTCAGTATAGGAAAACCCAAGGGTATTACCGGCCTGACGGATATTGTACGCAATCCGATTTATTCAACGGCAGTAGGGCTATTGCTTTATGGCGCGAAGCAGCAGTCAGAAAGAATGGTTGTACCGCCAAATGCACGAATGGGGAGTGTGATGGGAAGGGTTAAAAGCTGGTTGTTAGGTAGTTATTAGCCGTCTCACGCATTAAAGATCAAGTTAACGGAGGGTTACAAATGTTTGAACTAGTCGATAACGCACCACAGAACGCAGTTATCAAAGTGATCGGTGTTGGAGGCGGCGGAGGTAACGCCGTACAGCATATGGTCAACCAAAATATTGAAGGCGTCGATTTTATCTGCGCCAACACTGATGCTCAGGCACTTCAGAACCTGTCCGCGAAAACGCTGCTGCAATTGGGCTCTTCTATTACGAAGGGACTCGGCGCAGGTGCCAATCCGGGCATGGGCAAGGATGCCGCTATGGAGGATAAGGAACGTATTGCCGAGGCCCTTAAAGGGGCGGACATGGTATTCGTTACCGCTGGCATGGGTGGTGGTACGGGTACAGGTGCCGCACCGATTGTAGCGGAGATCGCCAGGGATCTGGGTATCCTCACGGTGGCTGTCGTAACCAAGCCCTTTCTGTTCGAAGGGAAAAAACGCATGCAGGTAGCTGAAACCGGTATCAGGGAGTTAACTGAACACGTCGACTCTCTTATCACGATACCGAACGAGAAACTGCTCACCATCATGGGTGAGGATACCGCTCTGTTGAAGGCATTTGCGTCTGTGGACGACGTTCTATCCGGTGCTGTTCAAGGGATCGCGGATCTGATCATTCGACCTGGAATGATCAATGTGGATTTCGCTGACGTCCGAACCGTGATGTCCGAGATGGGCATGGCAATGATGGGTAGCGGTTGTGCTTCGGGCGAAAATCGAGCGCGTGAGGCCGCAGAGGCCGCAGTCCGTAGTCCCTTACTGGAGGATGTGGATTTCCACGGGGCCAGAGGGATACTGGTGAATATCGCTGTAGGCGTGGATATCTCGCTGGGTGAATTTTCCGAGGTGGGATCGACTATCGAGGAATTTGCTTCCGAGAATGCCACCATCGTCGTGGGTACGGTAATCGATCCGGAAATGACCGACGAAATGCGAGTCACCGTTGTGGCAACAGGATTGGGCAATGTGGAAGCCGAGAAGCCCCGCAAGGTCGTCGATAATACCCAGAAAAAGGTTGCCGGCGATGGAATGATGGATTACTCGGATCTGGACAGGCCAACCGTGATGAGGAAAGCTGCGCGCGAACAGAGCAATGAAGCCGAATCGCGAGGCGCCCAGGCGGATATGGAATACCTGGACATACCGGCGTTCCTGAGACGGCAGGCTGACTGATCTGAGCCTCGCAAAATTCGTTATGGGTCGGTTTTTTTGGTAGTATGCGCCCCTTTGGTTATGGAATTATCGGCCAAAACTGGATATAACAAAAAAAAGGGAATTCTATGATTCATCAGCGAACCCTAAAAAACGTCATCAGAGCAACGGGCGTCGGATTACACACCGGGGAAAAAGTCTACTTGACGTTACGGCCCGCGCCAGTGGACACAGGTATCGTATTCTCCCGTGTTGATCTGAACCCGATAGTGGAAATACCGGCACGCACTGCCTATGTCAGTGACACCACGCTGGCGACGACCATCGCCAAAGACGGTCAAAGGATTTCCACAATTGAGCATTTGATGTCAGCTTTTTGTGGGTTGGGCGTGGACAATGCCCATGTTGAGGTGAGCGCACCTGAATTACCTATTATGGATGGTAGTGCCGCAACCTTTGTCTTCTTGATCCAGTCAGCCGGGATTGAAGATCAGGACGCACCGAAGAAGTTTCTGCGCATTAAAAAGGAAGTCAGTGTCACTGGCCCGGAGGGGGTCAGTTGGCATGATCAAACAGCCAGCATCAAACCCTTCGATGGTTTCAAAGTAAGCCATACTATTGTGTACGATAATCCAGTGATCAAGGAACAAAGGGCCAGTGTCAACTTTTCCTCAACCTCATTCGTCAAGGAAGTGAGCCGGGCAAGAACATTTGGATTAATGAAAGAGTTCGAACACCTGCGGGAGCGAAATCTAATCCAGGGGGGAAGTCTGGACAATGCGGTCGTGGTTGACGATTATCGAATACTCAATGATGACGGATTGCGTCACGAGGACGAATTTGTCAGACACAAGATTCTGGATGCTATCGGCGATCTGTATCTTCTCGGCCATAGCATCATTGGGGAATTTGAAGGGTATAAGTCGGGACATGCGGCCCATCATGCATTGCGAGAGAAATTGATGGAGCGTGCCGATGCCTGGGAAATTGTCAGTTTCGACAAGCCGGAGCAATTACCGATTTCGTATACAGGACCAGCGTTTGCGGAGTAGTGCACTAGTTTGGTGCATTAGTAACCAGAACAAGAGAGCAACCGGGAAGTTATTACGAGTCGCTCCCACGCCGGGATAACCGAATTAGCGCTTTGCGCAGCGGCTCATCTTCGATATATTGAGCGGTAGATTCGATGTAGCGAGCGCTTTCGGGGGACGGGGGTAAAGCAGGTTTGCGTTCAGATGCCTTATGCGGCGTGAAATCGGGACGTACTGAAATTCGTACGTTGTCGATATTCTCGATCCCGTATCGACGCAATGTAGTGATGAGCTGAGGCTTGCTGTATCTGAGCCGCGTGGCCAACGCACTTGAGGGTGTGATCAGGTGAAGTGTTCCTTCTGTACAGGATGCCACAAAGATATCGCCAGGGATGGAGTCCCGGATGACGGCTTGTAAGTCCAGCAGCTCCCGGGAATGGGCATATAAATGCCCGAGGGTACTGCCTCGACGAGATAGTATCCGGGATGCGTGTTTTACTGAGTCAGATAACTTCGGCAAGATATTTGCCCTACATAAACTAACGACAACCAAATAATAACCGATTTATATGAAGTTCATTATAGTTGATCAGAAAAATGGCAAGTCCAGAGCCCTGACAGTGAATGGGCTGTTACTGGGTCTCACCCTGGCGGGACTCCTGGGTCTGCCGGCAGCCACGGCCTACTATGGCTATGTCCATGGGCTCGGGGACGCTGCTGCTACGGATGAGATGGTCAGCAAGTGGCGCTCCGCTCTCGAAAATCAGCAGGAAGAGGTACACAAGGCCAGACAGGCTGCGAACGAGAAGTTGCGAGCTTCGACGTTGAGGCTGGCAAAGCTGCAGGCCCGGATCGTTCGGCTTGACGCTTTGGGTGAACGTCTGATTAACGTAGCGAACCTGGATGAGGGCGAGTTCGACTTTTCCCAGCCACCGGCTTTGGGTGGACCGGAACTAAATGATCTGGGAGATGCCTACAGCTCGCCGGAATATGTGGATTTGTTGGATCAGTTATCCGCAGACATTGAGAATCGAGAGCAGCAGCTGGATGTACTTGAGACGTTACTGGTTAATCGCAAAATTCAAAATGACGTATATCTGGCGGGGCGACCGGTGGTAAAAGGCTGGATGTCCTCCAGATTTGGCTATCGAAACGATCCCATCAATGGCCATCGCTCCTGGCATAACGGTGTCGATTTTGCCGGCAAGACAGGCTCCGATGTCATTGCCGTTGCCGCGGGCGTGGTCGTCTATGCGGCGTCCAGAGATGGTTATGGCAAGATGGTAGAAATAAACCACGGTAGCGGTTTTACGACACGGTACGGTCACCACGACGAGTTGCGAGTCCAGATTGGCGACATCGTCCAGAAAGGTCAGGTTATCGGTCTGATGGGGAGTAGTGGGCGATCCACTGGACCTCACGTTCACTTCGAAGTTTTCAAAAACGGTCGCGTCGTCGATCCGTCATCCTATATTCACCGCGCCAGTCGCTGAACTCGAGCTTTTTCCTTCCCAGGTGAGCGACCTCGCTGGCCGCTCAGGCACATTCGCACGTTAAAATTTCAGAGACAATCGAACCCATGGCAATGCAGCTACTCAGCAAGCTTTTCGGAACCAAAAACGAACGTGAACTCAAGCGCATGAGAAAGATCGTCGATCAGATCAATGCGTTTGAGCCGGATGCCCGGAATCTTTCGGATGAGGAAATTCGCAACAAAAAGCATGAGTTTGCCGCGAGACTCGAACAGGGCGAAACCCTCGATAATCTGCTTCCGGAGGCATTCGCCATAGTCAGGGAGGCGGGGCGGCGGACATTGGAGCTCAGGATGTTCGATGTGCAGCTGATAGGTGGTATCACATTGCACGAGGGACGAATTGCGGAAATGCGCACCGGCGAGGGTAAGACACTTGTTGCAACTCTCGCTCTTTATTTGAATGCGTTACCTGGACGCGGCGTTCATCTGGTTACAGTAAACGATTATCTGGCCAAGTGGGGTGCCGAGTGGATGGGACCCATATATGAAGCCCTCGGTATGACGGCCGGAGTTGTGTATGCGGGCCAAAGTGGCGAGGAGAAGAAGGCGGCTTATCAGTGCGACATCGCCTATGGAACCAACAATGAATTTGGGTTCGATTATCTTCGTGACAATATGGCATTCAGTCTCGAAGAAAAGGTTCAAAGAGATCTGAACTACGCGATTGTGGATGAGGTTGACTCGATATTGATCGATGAAGCCCGCACACCGTTGATTATCTCTGGTGGCGCGGAAGGTGCTTCCGACATTTACAAGAAAATCAATGTAATCGTTCCCAAATTGAAAGCCCAGGTGAAAACTGCAGAAGATGTCGCCAACGAAGTTGAGCCGCCGGGAGATTTTTTCGTCGATGAAAAACAGCGTGACGTTGAATTAACGGAGCAGGGTCACCAGCGCGTAGAAGAATTGCTGACCAAAAATGGACTGCTTGAAGAAGGAGATTCCCTCTACGGTACAAGTAATCTTTCTTTACTGCATCACGTTCATGCGTCGCTGAAGGCGCATAATCTGTTTCAAAAAGATGTGGATTACATTATCCAGAATGACGAAATAGTCATTGTCGACGAACATACGGGCAGAACGATGCCCGGTAGGCGTTGGTCCGGTGGCATCCACCAGGCTATCGAGGCAAAGGAAAATGTGCCCATTACGAGCGAAAGTCAGACACTCGCGTCAACGACATTCCAGAACTATTTCCGCCTCTATAACAAACTGGCGGGTATGACGGGTACTGCAGATACCGAGGCCTTTGAGTTCATGCAGATCTATGGTCTTGATGTAGTGGTCATTCCGACTAATTTGCCGATGATACGTGAGGACCGCAATGATCTTATATTCCTGACCCGGGAGGAGAAGTTTGACGCAATTGTTGAAGAAATCATCGAGTACACCAGCAAAAGCGCACCGGTTCTGGTGGGTACGGCATCAATAGAATCCTCGGAAACGCTCTCGAAGCTGCTGGACAAAAAGAAGATTCCCCACAGTGTGCTGAACGCCAAGTTTCACGAAAGAGAAGCGGAGATCATAGCCCAGGCAGGCAAACCGGGAACGGTCACTATCGCAACCAATATGGCGGGTCGAGGGACCGACATTATCCTGGGGGGTAACTGGGAGGCCGAAGTTGCGAAACTCGAGAATCCCACGGACGAGCAGATCGAGAAGATAAGAGCCGAGTGGCAACAAAATCACGATCTGGTTATTGAGGCAGGTGGACTGCACGTCATCGGAACAGAGCGCCATGAGTCACGACGTATAGATAATCAGCTTCGAGGCCGTGCAGGTCGACAGGGGGATCCGGGTAAGTCCAGGTTCTTCCTCTCGCTGGAGGACGATTTGATGCGCATATTCGCATCGGATCGTGTTCGAAGTCTGATGCAGAATCTCGGTATGGAAAAAGGTGAGGCCATTGAACACAAGATGGTTACCAACGCTATAGAAAAGGCGCAAAAGAAGGTTGAAGGTAGAAACTTCGATATAAGAAAACAGCTCCTGGAATATGACGATGTGGCCAACGATCAGCGTCAGTTAATTTATCGTCAGCGTAACGAACTGATGGAGTCGGATGATGTATCCGAAACGATCGAGGCCCTGTGGAGTGACGTCATCAACCAGGTAATTGACGGTTTCATTCCTCCTCAGAGCCTTGAAGAGCAATGGGATGTTTCGGGTCTGGAACAGGCATTACATACGGAATTTAATGCCCGATTGCCTGTCCAGCAATGGCTTGACGAGGATGACTCCCTTCATGAAGATAGCTTGCGGGCAAAAATTGTCGAGACCATTCGTGCATACTATGCAGAGAAGGAAGAAGCAATCGGCCCGGATATTCGAAAGTTTGAAAAGCAGATCATGCTGCAAATTGTCGACACGCTATGGAAAGAACATTTGGCCTCCATGGATTATTTGCGACAGGGGATTCATCTGCGAGCGTACGCCCAGAAGCAACCTAAACAGGAGTATAAGCGGGAAGCGTTTGAGTTATTCGAAGAGCTGTTAAATAACATCAAGTTCGAAGTAATACGGTTTTTGGCGAAAGTCGAGTTTCGAGGACAGGATGACGTGGATGTAATCGAACGAAAACGCCGGGAAGAAGAAGCCAGGAACAGGCTGAAATATCAAAAGGAAAGCGCTACAGCCATGACGGGAGAATCATCGGAGCAGGCAGAACCCGCCAGCGAACCGCAAACTCCCTTCGTTCGCAAGGAACGTAAAGTTGGCAGGAATGAACCGTGTCCCTGTGGTTCGGGAAAGAAATACAAGACCTGCCACGGAAAATTGTCCTGAGATCTTTCCATGGCGACAGGTAATGCGAACACCCATTTTGTTTCCGTGCCGGGCGTCCGTCTTGGCGCGGTAGCGGCCGGTATCAGGGCTGACGGCCGCAATGATCTGGTTTTAATGGAATTTGCGGCAGGCAGCACCTCGGCCGGGGTGTTCACCCGTAACCTGTTTGCTGCTGCGCCCGTGCAAGTGGGCAGGCGACATCTGGAATCCATGTCCCCCCGGTATTTTCTGATTAACAGCGGTAATGCCAATGCCGGCGTGGGTGACGCGGGTATAGCCGATGCGCTGCATTCCTGTGAGTCCCTGGCTCGCGTAACCGGAGTACGGCCCGAGGAAATCATTCCGTTTTCCACTGGCGTTATTGGTGAGCGTTTGCCGGTGGACAAAATTGAAG
>JBBDSF010000197.1:0-5076 GCA_040905125.1 Pseudomonadales bacterium
TTTTTCCGGCCTTTGAACGGGTTATCGCTGGTCTTGAACTCCAGCCTGATGGGCGTTCCTTCAAGGCCCAGGGACTTGATGAATCGATGTTCAAGAAATCGCTTATAGCTGTCCGGCACGGACTCCGTCTGATTGCCGTGGATCACGATAACAGGCGGGTTACTGCCACCCGCATGTGCATAACGAAGTTTAATGCGCCTGCCTTTCACCAGAGGCGGTTGATGTTCCTGAACTGCCTCACCGAGAATCTCGTTAAGCATCGCCGTCTGAATTTTTCGGGTGGCCGACTCATAGGCGCGATGAATTGATTGGTACAGATTGCCTACGCCGGAGCCATGGAGGGCGGATATGAAGTGTATCTTCACGTAGTCAATGAATGTGAGCTTTCTTTCCAGCTCGCGCTTAACCCGGGTTTTTTCATATTCATCCATACCATCCCATTTGTTGACCGCCAGCACCAGCGCTCTGCCAGCTTCAAGCACGTGACCCAACAGATGAAGATCCTGATCTACGACGCCATCTCGAGCATCCACAAGCAGTATGACGACGTTAGCATTCTCTATAGCGTCGAGCGTCTTAACCACAGAAAACTTTTCAATTTTTTGTGTCACTCGCCCTCTTCGCCTGACCCCCGCCGTGTCGATAAACGTATAACGTTCACCATCCCGCTCAAAGGGTATATAGATGCTATCGCGGGTGGTACCGGCTTCGTTGAAAACCACAACCCGTTCCTCGCCCAATAACCGATTCACCAGCGTGGATTTGCCAACATTGGGCCGTCCCACTACTGCAATCTTGATACCCTGATTTGCAAGAGCCGCAGCTTCAGGATCCGGTATCGCCTCATGAGGTTTGACACGGTCCTCAATCAATCGGGTTACACCATGCCCGCTCGACGCCGACACAAAGCCCGGCTCACCGAACCCCAGCGAATAAAATTCACCAATGACATAATCAGGATTTTGACCGTCAATCTTGTTCGCAACCAAAATAACCGGTGCCTGCGTCTCTCTCAAACGGACGGCTATTGATTCATCTCCAGGCATTCTGCCTTCACGGGAGTCCACAATGAACAAAATCAGGTCCGCTTCATTAATTGCCTGACGCACCTGTTCGGCCATGGGTTTATCGATACCTTCTTCTTGATCCGTCAAACCGCCGGTATCGATGACAATATAGGGAAAATCGCCCACCGCCCCTTTTCCATATTGTCGGTCACGCGTCAGGCCCGGAAATGCAGCAACCAATGCATCCCGGCTTCGAGTGAGACGATTGAACAGGGTTGACTTGCCAACATTCGGGCGGCCTACCAGTGCAATGACGGGAATCATGGCTTTTTCTGGCTCACGGCTGTTTCTCGCTCACGGCTGTTTCTCGCTCACGGCTGTTTCCGGCTAGCGAATCTCATAGGCGTAAAGCCGGCTTCCTTTGTCCATCACGTAAACCCGCCGCCCATCAACGACCGGAGGAGAGATTATCCCTTTACCTCCAGCTTTCACTCGACCCACAAAGCGACCATCAGACTGTGCGATGAAATGAAGATATCCCTCGAAATCACCGACAACAATGTAACTGCTGATTGTAATGGGTGCCGTGACATCTCGATGGAGCAACGCATCCGTATCCCAAACCTCATCACCATCGTCCATATCGAGCGCTGTAACGTGACTGTCATGCGCCGTAAGGTATATATTGCCGAATCCTTCCCCCAGGCCGACCAGGCTCGACGCCGGGCGTTTCCAGCTGGCCCGGGTTTCATTCAAGTCGATGGCAACTGCGTTGCCCTGGTAACTCACCGCAAAAAGCCGTCCCCCACGAATAACCATACGTCCGTCGACATCCACCAGACGCTCAAGGTCAGACTTACCCTGGGAAATCGCGATACGTTCATCCATGACCGGCAGACCTTGTCTTCTGTCGAGTCCAACGACTCGACCATTGGCAAACCCAACGATAACAATGGTCTCGAACAGGACAGGGGTGGACGTACCACGCACGGTCAACCTGGGTACGGACGTCGAGTAGGACCATTGCCTTGCTCCGTCAAGAGCGTCGTAAGCAAGCACTTTGCCATCCACCGATTGAACAAAAACAAGTTCTTCATCGACTGCCGGCGACGCCAGCACTTCACTCGAGGTTTTAGCACGCCAGGCGACCGAACCATCACTCTGATTCAACGCAATAAGTTCACCACCCACTACAGCGACCACCGCCAGGTCACCGCCGACACCGACACCGCCGGTAATGACATCCATATCGTCCGGGAACATTGCTTTTCGTTCTTTCGTCGAATAAAGGCCCTGAACCTGAATTTTCCAGCGCACCTTGCCAGAGTCGGCATCGAGCGCAAGAACGTTTCCATCAGGGGAGGCAATAAAGACACGATTACCCGCCAATCCTGGCACAATATTCACGGCACCGCTTTCTGCACCACCCCCTATATTATGATCCCAACGTTTTTCGATATCGATTTCGGCATTAACACGTTCCAGTTCCCTGGGTTCCACGGTTTCCGCATCGTCGCCCCCGAACCAGGCACAATTGCCAAGCGTCAATAAAGACAACAAAAGTACGCAACGCTTTGGATCAATCAGCATTTATTCGACCTCTACATCTGAAATTTGACCATCATCGCCGACCGGGTCGTCAGGAATGACGGTTTCTGGTTTCGCGAGCGCGTGACGCTTCATATCCAGTATTGGTTTATTGGTTTCCTCCACCTGGGTGTCAATTGCCTTCTGATATGCTTCGCGTGCCGCATCCTCACGGCCGAGTTCCAGGAAAATATCTCCTTTCACTTCTTCATAGCTCGAAGTGTACGCACCTGCGTCTATGCCCTCCAGCAATGCCAGCGCGCCCTCCGGGTTGCCCTGAGCCAACAGGACAGCTGCCAGGCGTGGACGCACGATATGGGCGAGCGATGTGTCTACATCGTGGTCGAGCGCCCACTTTAGCTCGGCTTCCGCACGTTCGAGATCACCTTGTTCTATGGCCACCCTGGACATAAACATTGCGGCAAAATGACCATACGTGGTGTCTTGATAGTCACTCTTCAATTGATCTGCCAGGAATCGGGCCGTGGATACTTGCTCTTCTCCCAGCTCCTGACCCTGATTGACAACCACGGTGGCTACCAGATCGTCATACAAGGCAGACGCCTCTTCTCCTGTCTCGCGTACACTTGTCTGCCAGGCCTGGTAGCCGAATACACCGCCTAACGCCAGTGTTATACCGAGAACCAGGGACATGCCGTTTTCTTTTACCCAGTTCTTGACTGCCTCTAGCTGTTCTTCTTCAGTTCGATCGGCCACCTCTACTCCTTTGTTAACATCTTGCGTACATATTCTTTAACTTTAACAGCGTCCATACTAATTTGATCCCCGCCTTCACGGAGATGCTTAATACTCACTTCGCCACGTTCCACCTCATCTTCGCCAATAATTATTGCCATGAGCGCCCCGCTTTGATCCGCTTTTTTCATTTGACTCTTGAACTTTCCTTCGCCGCAATGAGCAATCACTGTGCGCGCCGGACAGCTATCTCTCAGCTCTTCCGCTAACAACAAGGCATGTCTTCTTGCGCCATCACCCAGCGATGCTATATAGACATCAGCTGAAGCTTGAAATTCGAACTTTTCGCCCAACATCAGCGCCAGACGATCCATTCCAAGGGCAAAGCCCACCGCCGGTGTCGGCTTGCCGCCAACCTCCTCCACTAACCCGTCATACCGACCACCAGCGCACACTGTGCCTTGTGCACCAAGCGATTGAGTGGTCCATTCGAACACGGTTTTGTTGTAATAATCCAGACCGCGGACAATAAATGGATTAATCCGATATGCCAATTGCGCCTGATCCAGCAGGCCGCAGATCTGGTCAAACTGTTGTCGCGACTCATCGTCAAGATAGTCCGTTATCAACGGGGCTTCCTTTAAAACATCACGAGTTCCCTCATCCTTGCTATCAAGGATGCGTAACGGGTTACTTGTTATTCGGCGCTGACTGTCTTTATCGAGATCTTCTTTTCTGGCCTCCAGATATTCCACCAGTGATCGGGTGTACCGCTGGCGGGCACTCAAACTACCCATGGAGTTGAGCTCAAGCGTCAGATGCTCTGCAATTCCCAATGTTTTCCACATTCTGTGCGTCATAAGCAGCAATTCGACATCCACGTCAGGTCCAGGCATACCAAAGCATTCGGCACCAATTTGCTCGAACTGCCGATAACGACCTTTTTGAGGCCGTTCGTATCTAAACATGGGGCCCGCATACCAAAGCCGTTGTACCTGATTGAACAAAAGCCCGTTTTCCTGAGCGGCTCGAACGCACCCGGCAGTACCCTCAGGACGCAGAGTGATACTGTCTCCATTGCGATCATCAAACGTGTACATTTCCTTTTCCACAATGTCGGTCGCCTCACCCACAAGGCGAGAAAACAACTGCGTGGACTCTATCACGGGCAAGCCAATTTCACGGTACCCATAAGCGGACAGCACACGACGAAGAACATCTTCGATGTAACGGTATATTTCCTTTTGGTCGGGCAACAGATCCTGCATGCCTCGAATGGCTTTTATATTCACTTCATGTTAATCCATTTTCAGAGAGGCAAATGACGCTCATTCGCCCAGCGTAACCCTCGCGGTGTTGTCAGAGGTTGCGTATCTTCCAAGGTCGATACCTTCATTGTTAAAAGACAGTTGGACCGAATTCACTCGCCCCAACAGAACCTCGAAGGGAGTTACACCTGAAATTCTCAGGACCTCCCCTTCATGATTCAAGTCAGCATATAACGAGGTGCCTCGAGCATCCCGAATCTCAACCCAGCAGTCACCGCTAAAGAGCAGTTCAAGCCGATCGTCGCCGCCAGCATCCACCGTGATATAGGTTGTACCCGCTTCAGTCACCCTTTCGACTGTCACATTGCCGGACTGACTGCCATCATTGACTAACTCCGGTGCCGGCTCAGAGGACGGCGCCACCTCACTGGCTGTATCAACAACCGGCTCGGTTTCAATCAAGTTCAGCCCGGTGACTTTGACATCGGACAAAGCGACCGCTTGCTCACCTGTATCCG
>JBBDSF010000197.1:5176-17852 GCA_040905125.1 Pseudomonadales bacterium
GTCGTTGAGGTGATGGGCGCTTCACTATCGCCATCTGACACCAGCCACCAGACCAGTGCGATTATCACTATCAGGCCTGCAAGACCTGCCAGCCCGGTTTGTAACACCGGACCTGTAAAGTTGTTAATACCCGGACTTTCTTCTACAAGATCGCGAGGCTCGATTGTATCTTCGTTCTCATCCAACCCTTTTTGATAGCAAGCGACAACCTTATCTCCTGACAGGTTCACGACACGTGCATAAGAACGCAAATAACCTTTTACGAAAGGCTGCTTGGGTATCTTGTGAAATTCTCCGTCATCAATGTAGCGAACAAATGTCTCGGTAAGAAATAGTTGATCCGCCACTTCCTTTTGGCTCAGACCCTTTTCCTCCCGAGCCTTCCGTAACATTTCGGACGCTGTTTCCGTGCTGTCGGATGTCTGCTCGGCATCCTCCTCTACATCTTCCTCTACATCCTCGTTGTCGCTACGATAAGATTCGCTCATTCGGAAGTCGTTCTCTTGTACGCTTTATATTGGGGAGAATCCGGATAAATATTCTTTAAGGCCATGGAAAGACTGGCTTCTTCATCTTCATTGTCAAAAATTCTTGCCAACCTGATACCCAGCCATAAGCTCCGCGCACTCTGTCTCGAGACTTCCTTAAACTGGGAATACAACGATCTGGCCTGCTCATAGTTGCCATCCTCATATTCCATGACGGCCAGCTCCAACAGTGCGCGGGGCTGCGCCCGGGTAATTGCAATCGCCTGTCGAAACGCCTCCTCTGCCGCCCGATCATCACCCAGCTTCAGATAACTGATACCGAGGTTTTCATAAACCTGAGATTGATTTCGATATGTTCGGTCTCGCGCGGCCACCTCCAATTGTTCGATCGCTTCCTCATAACGCTTCTGGGCATAAAGAAACGCTCCATAGTTGTTACGTGCGGCGGCATAATTTCGATTGTAACGAATAGCTTTTGTGAAGTGGTCATCGGCAGTTTCCAGATCGCCTTCCAATTGATTCAGCAAACCAAGGTAGTTATGAGCTTCCGGCGAGCGTGAGTCTATTTCCAGCGCTGCTTCGAGATTTTCTCTGGCACGGTCGTAATTCCCGTTGCGCATATATCCCACACCCAAAGAAACCTGCGATTGCAGCATTTCCTTCTCGTTACGATCTCCCGATCTGGAATTGGTTTCGGTAACACATCCGGCAAGTAACCCGGCCATGATCAAAACATTTACGCAGGCAATCAATCTCATTGGACTAACCCCACCTCTATACGTTTATAACGTTCCTGTCTGCGCGTTCGATCAGCAACTTCACCCACGAGCTGACCGCACGCCGCCTGGATATCTTCACCTCGTGTTGTTCGCACGGTGACCGAGAGTCCGGATCGAACCAGACGATCCTGGAACGCTCTGACTACCATATTTGACGGCCGTTTATAACCTGACCCCGGGAATGGGTTAAAGGGGATCAGATTAATCTTGCACGGAAAATCCTGAAGCAATTCCGCCAGTTCCCGAGCATGTTCCGGTTTGTCGTTGACGCGAGCCATCATCGTATACTCGATCGTGATAGTACGCTTTTCGCCCAGGTTCTCCGCATATGTGCGTGCCGCTTGTAGCAACGCGCTAATCGGATACTTCCGATTCAGTGGTACCAGCTGGTTACGCAACTCATCATTCGGTGCGTGCAATGAAAGCGCAAGGGAAGCATCCGTTGTGCCTGCAAGCTCATAGATTGCCGGCACCACACCGGCTGTGGAAATAGTCACCTTGCGTTTTGAGATACCGTATCCCAGATCGTCCATCATAAGGTCCACCGCCGCCGTGACATTATCGAAATTAAGCAGCGGTTCGCCCATACCCATTAAAACCACATTGGTCACACTTCGGCTGCGTTCAGGGTACGCCCGTTCAAGTGCTCTTTTAGCAATTCTGACCTGGCCGACAATTTCCCCGGCAAGAAGGTTACCGGCAAAACCTTGTTTGCCTGTCGAACAAAAACTGCAGTCCAGAGCGCAACCGGCCTGGGAAGAGACACACAGGGTGCCCCGGGTTTTCTCCGGGATAAATACCGCTTCCACCACGCTACCCAGGTGAGTCCTGATGAGCCACTTCCGCGTACCATCTTCCGAGAGATGTTCGCTGACAACCTCGGGCTCCCTTACTCGTCCTCGTTTGGCCAGTTCAACACGCAACGTTTTGCTGATGTCCGTCATTTGCTCGAAATCATCGACGCCACGATGGTGGATCCACTTGAGAATCTGGTGAGCACGAAACGGCTTCTCGCCCAGCTCAAGGAGCAGCGATTCGAATTGCTTCCGGGTATAACCCAGAAAGTCGATTGGTGGTGCTACAGTCGTCAAAACTATGTGCCCGGCACTATTTATCTAGCGCAAATCTGGTTATCGTCAAAGAAGAATGCCACTTCCCGCTTTGCGGTCTCCGGCGCATCGGAGCCATGCACCGCGTTGGCGGTCATGGAATCGGCAAACTCGGCTCGGAGAGTTCCCGGCGCCGCATCGGCCGGATTGGTCGCGCCCATTATTTCCCGATTTTTGGCAATCGCATTGTCTCCTTCCAGAACTTGCACGACTACCGGCCCTGACGTCATGTACTCGACCAGTTCATCGTAAAAAGGTTTGCCTTCATGTTCGGCGTAAAACCCCCTGGCCTGCTCTTTCGTCAAATTCTCCATTCGGCAGGCGATGATCCGCAGCTCTGCCTGCTCAAATCGAGATATAATCTCACCGATAACATTCTTCTCCACGGCACCCGGTTTAATGATAGAAAGGGTTCGCTCACTCGCCATTACATCTACTCCAGCATCAAAATTAAAGCCGGGTATTATACGCTCGTTTGGCACAATTAATATGGGAACCCGCCGGCCCGGTCGTCGCGGGGACTCAGGGAGTGGCAGCCAGGTTATCCCCGGAGACTTCCCTTAATTTGGTGACCGTCTCGCGAACCCGGCTGATCGTGTAGTCGATTTCTTCCGCCGTCGTAAAGCGGCCAATAGAAAAGCGCAGCGAACTATGCGCGAGTTCGTGTGATCGTCCCAGGGCGCGCAAGACATAGGACGGCTCGATACTCGCCGACGTGCAGGCTGAGCCAGTGGAGACCGCCACATCGCTCAATGACATAAGCAGGGTCTCGCCGTCGACACCTCCGAAACTCACATTCAAAATACCCGGCACACAATGAGCGGGATCACCATTGTGATAAACGGCTTCCATATCCCTGATTCCGTCCCAAAGCCGCTGACGTAGCTGCAATATGCGCCGGCTTTCCTCATGCATTTCCTCCCGGGCAATCCGGAACGCTTCCCCGATACCCGCAATCTGGTGCGTGGCCAGGGTTCCGGACCGCATGTCTCGCTCATGGCCGCCACCATGAATCAATGGTTCCAGCCTGACCCGGGGTTGCCTGCGCACAAACAATGCCCCGACGCCCTTGGGACCATAGATTTTGTGCCCGGAAAACGACATCAGATCCACCTTCAGTGACTGCAGATCGATATCGATTTTGCCGGCGCTCTGGGCGGCATCCACATGGAACCACACATTATTTTCCCGGGTTATCTCGCCGATGGCCGCGATATCATTAACGGCACCCATTTCGTTGTTCACGTGCATGATAGACACGATCGCTGTGTCTTCGCGGATGGCCTCTGCTACCTGAGCGGGATGGATCAGGCCGTTCTCATCCGGGTCCAGGTACGTGACTTCTATGCCCTGACGCTCCAGATACGCGCAGGTGTCCAGGACTGCCTTGTGTTCGATACGCGAGGTCACGATGTGCCGGCGGCTGGTCTTGTAAAAATTGACGACTCCCTTGATCGCCAGATTGTCGGATTCGGTCGCGCCGGATGTCCAGACGATTTCCCTCGGATCACAGCTGACGAGGTCAGCGACCTGCCGCCGGGCGACTTCTACAACCTCCTCGGCTTCCCAACCGAATTTATGGGATCGGCTCGCCGGGTTGCCGAAGGTGCCATCCAACAACAGGCATTCACTCATTTTTTCGGCGACCCGCCGGTCAACTGGCGTGGTCGCCGCGTAGTCAAGATATATCGGAGTCTTCATTACCATTCACGCTGTTGTCCGTTACTCGCGGACAATTGAGATCAAATCCTCTTTACGGGCGTCCTGGCGGGCTGCAACCTGCTGAACCTCGCGTTTGGCTATGATGCTTGCCAGATCAATGTTGCTCAAGAATCGGTGAATCTGGTTACTCAGGTCAACCCATAGTTCATGTGTCAGACAAGTCTCGCCGTGCTGACAATTGGCTTCGCCACCGCATCGTGTGGCATCCACATTCTCGTCAACCGAATCGACGATTTCAGCGACATATATCTCGCTGGCGTTGCGCTTAAGCTTATAGCCACCTCCCGGCCCGCGTACGCTTTTGACCAGGTTGTTACGCCGCAACTTGGCAAACAATTGCTCCAGATAGGACAAACTGATTCCCTGCCGTTCTGAAATGTCGGCAAGGCTGATGGGGCCGTCATTCTCATGGACCGCCAGATCCAGCATGGCAGTTACCGCATATCGCCCTTTGGCTGTCAGTTTCATAACCTCATTTCCTGCGTATTACTTGCAGTGAAAGTATCCTATACCTGACCAAAATAGTCAATTATTTAACCCTGCTTTATCTATGGTTAATGGCCGGATTTCTCACCCCGGCTGCTCAGGTCGGCATCAGGTAATTTCTGGTTAATCGCCGTCAACAGCCCTCGCAGAATATTGATCTCCATCTGATCCAGGCGAACCCGATTAAATAGCCGTCGCAAACGCGTCATGAGCTGGCGTGGATTATCGGGATCATGAAATTCCAACTGCACCAGCGTGCGTTCGAGATGCTCGAACAAATGCTCCAGCTCGCTGGCAGACGCGTAAGCCATATCCCAGCGGTCCTCAGTGGCGACGGGTTCGACAACAGTATGACTTGCCTTGCGCAGTTCGTAGCAGATGATCTGCACCGCCATGGCAAGATTCAAAGAGCTATAGGACTCTGAGGTGGGAATATTGACGTGATAGTGACACTTGTGCAGTTCGTCGTTTTTGAGGCCCCGCGATTCACGCCCAAACAAAATCGCCACATCTCGCCCCGCCACGCTCTCCACCCATACTTTTTCCGCACACTCCACCGGATCCAGCAGGGGCCAGGGAATGCGCCGATCCCGTGCCGATGTGCCTATCACCAGCTGGCAATCTCCTATCGCCTCGTCGACACTGCTGACCACCATCGCGTTATTAACCACATCTTCGGCACTCGCGGCGCGCCAGATTGCCTTGTCAGGCGGCTTGTCAGCAAAAGAGTCCCGCGGATTCACCAGGCAAAGCTGCGAGAGCCCCATATTCTTCATGGCCCTGGCCGCCGCGCCGATATTACCGGGATGGGTCGTTTCCACCAGGACGATGCGTATGTTCGATAAAAGCCGTTCTGTTTCCATTCGCTCATCTTACCAATCTGTTATCATTCGCGCCCGACGAATCGCTCGACATCAGGCAACATCTGCTCTATCACATAAGGGACACGACTTCTCATGCAGCCAATGGCAAATCTGGCATTGCGTGCCGCCCGGGAGGCCGGTAAGCAAATTGCTCGTGCTTTCGACCGCCCGGATCTGATCAAGGTATCGCAAAAGGGTCACAACGATTACGTGACCAATGTGGACAAGGAGGCCGAGCGCATTATCGTTGACTCCTTGCTCAGCCATTACCCGGATCACAAATTTACCGGCGAAGAGGCCGTCGCCAATCAAGGCCGGGACGACGCTGAATATGAATGGCTTATCGATCCCCTGGACGGGACGCTCAATTTCTCGCGGCAAATCCCTCACTTCTGCGTCGCCCTTGCCTGTCTTCGCAAGGGCGTACTGGAACACGCTGTTATCCTCGATCCCATGCGCCAGGAAGAATTCGTGGCCAGCCGCGGCCAGGGTTGTCAGTTAAACGGCCGGCGAACCCGGGTCTCCAGCCGCAAGGAACTCGACGGTGCCGTGATCACCGCTGGCGGGCCCAATATGAATGAAGTTGCCGATCGGCAGAGTGAGATCTACGCACATCTTTTCAGACAAGGGTCCGTAGTAAGACAATTGGGCAGCGCGTGCCTGGACCTCGCCTATGTAGCTGCAGGCCGGCTGGATGGTGTCTGGCTGCGGGGACTCAAGCCCTGGGATATCGCGGCCGGCGCACTCATGGTCACAGAATCCGGCGGTCTCATCAGCGATTTCGTTGGAGATTCAAAGTATCTGCAGTCCGGCAATGTCGTCGCAGCCCCGCCAAAGTGCTTCAAGATTCTACTGCCCATTGTCAGGAAACATTTAGCCTGATTACGGATTGAGCATATCCGGGTCTTCGGCGCCTTCCCTGACCGGCAACGCGAGATCTTCCTTGTTGATGTCCATCATCATCAAGACGCTGGACGCCACATAGATTGACGAATAGGTACCGATCACTACGCCAATGATCAACCCGACAGCAAATCCCCGTATCAATTCGCCACCCAGAAATAACAGGGCAAACAACACCAGCAAGGTGGTAAAAGAAGTGACAAGTGTTCGGCCGATGGTTTGACTGATGGACGTGTTGATAATGTCTTCAGACGACGCTCGCCGGATCTTGCGGAAGTTCTCGCGGATGCGGTCTGAGACGACAATCGTATCGTTAAGGGAATAACCGATCACGGCCAGCAAGGCTGCCAGCACAGTCAAATCGAAGTTCCAGCCCACGATGGAAAACACCCCCAGTGTGATTACGACATCATGAAACAAAGCGACAACAGCGCCAACAGCAAACTTAAGCTGAAAACGGAAAGCGATATACAACATCACCATCGCCAATGCCGTCAGCACACCGAGGCCACCCTGATTTGCCAGCTCCTCTCCCACCGCGGGACCGACAAATTCGGAGCGTTGTAACGTCACCCCCTTTTCCGCATGGGCGCGTAGCACCTCAATAATCTCGTCACCCAGACGGGCGTTCTGACGCGCATCCATATGGTCCTGGGGCGGCATTCGGACCAGCACATCTCTCTCGGAACCGAAATACTGAACCACATGCCCGTTGAAACCAGCCTCGTCCAGCGCCCCGCGAATGTCCTGGGGATTGACTGGCTCCTCGAATATGACTTCAACCAGCGCCCCGCCGGTAAAGTCCAGGCCCCAGTTCAGCTGATTGATCGCCAGAGAAGCCACAGACAGCAGCACGAGCGCAAGCGAAATGCCCGCCGCCAGTTTGCGGTAGGACATAAATGCCAATTTGACTTTCGGTTCCGCCATGGCTAAATCATCAACTTCTTAACATTTCTGCCACCATAAATCAGATTGACGATGGCGCGCGTTCCCATGATGGCAGTGAACATGGATGTCACAATACCGATGGACAGGGTGATTGCAAACCCTTTGACCGGTCCCGTGCCGATACTATACAAAATAACCGCCACCAGTAATGTCGTTAGATTGGCATCCAGAATGGTCACAAAGGCCCGCCCGAATCCGGAGTCAATCGCCGTCTGAGGCGCGGCGCGATCGCGCAGTTCCTCCCGTATTCTGGAAAATATCAGCACATTGGCATCCACCGCCATGCCCACGGTAAGCACAATACCCGCAATGCCCGGCAATGTCAGGGTCGCTGAAAGACTGGACATGACGGCAACCAGCAGCACCAGGTTGAACATCAGAGCGATATTCGCCGCGAGACCGAATACCTTGTAGTAAACCAGCATGAAGACAAGCACCAGGGCCAGACCCACCACCACTGACATCGACCCCTGTTGGATATTCTCCTCGCCGAGACTGGCGCCAATTGTGCGTTCCTCGACAATAAACATGTCCGCGGCAAGAGCCCCTGAGCGCAGTAACAAGGCCAGTTCACGCGCCTCGGCAGGCCCAAGCCCGGTAATACGGAATTTGACGCCAAGCGCCGCCTGCACCGTGGCCAGACTGATAACGCTTTTCTCTACGTAAGGAACGCTCTTTCTGACCTGCTCGCCGTCAACCGTCTCGTACCTGGCCCTGGTTTTGGTCTCGATAAAAATCACCGCCATCCGTCGACCGATATTGTTGCGGGTTGACCGGTGCATCAGATCGCCCCCCTGACCATCCAGAGTGATATTGACCTGTGGCAGGCTGGTATCCGGATCGTAGCCCACCTTGGCGTCCACGACCCGGTCACCGCGCAGGATGACGTCTTGCTCCAGCCTGACGGTGCGACCTTCATAATCATATTCAACAATTCTGGTTCGAGGCGTGTCCGGTTCTGCTTCAAGGCGGAACTCCAGGGTTGCCACCTTGCCCAGAATCCGTTTCGCGTCCGCGGTGTCCTGCACGCCGGGCAAGTCCACCACGATGCGGTTATTACCAAGTCTCTGTACCAGTGGCTCGGCAACGCCGAGTTCATTGACCCGATTGCGGATGGTTTGCAGGTTCTGGGATATGGCGAAGTCTTCAATCTGGCTGATGGTCTGATCTGTAATAGCAAGCCTCAAGACATACGTGTCACCTTCCTGACGCGTCGTCATATCAAATTCCTGCCGATACTGATCTTGTAACAGAGACCGGGCCTCGTCCCTCGTCTGCTCGTCGTCAAACTTGATCTCGAACACGCGACCCGATAGTTCCGAGCCGCTATATCGTATACGCTCTTCACGAAGGCGACGCTTGATATCCGTTTCCATACCTTCCATGCGCGTCTCGATGGTCGACTCGGTGTCCACCTCCATCAGAAAATGGACGCCACCCCGCAGGTCCAGACCGTATTTCATCGGTTGTGCGCCGATATCCCTTAACCACTGAGGCGTCGTTGACGCCGAGTTCAACGCGACAACATAGCCTTGCTGCAATTCGTCCATGGCGCGCTGGACAACTTCCTTGCCTCTTAGCTGTGTTTCGTCATTGGGGACCCGAATCAGTGCATTACCATCGGTCCGTTCCGCGCCAAAATACTCGAGGCCTTCTTCGTCCAGCGCCTCCGTGGCAACCTTCAGAGCCCTCTCACTGACCTGCCCGCCGCTTTCCTGAGAGGAAATCTGGATCGCGAAATCCGGCATATAGATGTTGGGCAACGCATAGATCACACCCAGCGCGAAGGCCGCCGCGACCAGCAAATATTTCCATAACGGGTAGACATTGAGCATAGATCAGCTCGTTCGGGTAAGTTTCATATTGAAGTGCTCAGATCGACTTCATCGTGCCTTTCGGTAACGCCGCGGTAACCGCACCTTTTTGAATCTTGATCTCGACATTATCAGTTATTTCGAGCACCAGATATTGCTCGTCCACCGCTTTAATCTTACCCAGAATGCCGCCACCGGCCACCACTTCGTCACCCTTTTCGAGACTGGCTACCAGTTCGCGGTGCTCCTTGGCGCGCTTGCTCTGGGGCCGCCATATGAGAAAGTAAAAGATCAGCGCGAACGCAACGATGATCAACAGATCAAGGCCCGGGATGCCGCCCCCGGAAGGAGGTGCTTCGGCCGCCATGGCCTGGGGAATAAATAGGTTCATAATGATACTCGCGTTGCCAGGTTGCTGTCGGTGAAAAAGCGCTATTGTCCCGAATACCGGCGGGCGAGGCAAACTATTCCGTTGCCCATCCCTTCTTCACTGTCTCGCTGCAGGTTTCCAGCTCTTCCTTTTCAATGGCTGACCGCAGCATCGCCATGAGATGGGTGTAATAACTGAGGTTATGGATGGTATTCAGCTCTGGGCCCAGGATCTCTTTGCACTTGTCCAGATGGTGGAGATAAGCCCTGGAGAAGTGACTGCAGGTATAGCAGTCACAATTCTCATCCAGCGGTCGGATGTCATCCTTGTGAACCGAGTTGCGGATGTTGATCGTGCCATGTGAAGTAAACAGATGGCCATTGCGTGCATGGCGCGTGGGCATGACACAGTCGAACATATCGACACCGAGACGAACCGAGTCCACCAGGTCCACCGGGGTACCAACGCCCATCAGATAACGGGGTTTATCTGCCGGCATGTTCGGCGCCACATGAGCGATGACTTCCATCATCTCCTCTTTGGACTCACCCACTGACAAACCGCCGATGGCATAGCCATCGAAACCGATATCGGTCAATGCGGCAAGTGACTTATCTCGCAGATCGTTATATACCCCACCCTGAATGATACCGAACAGGGCGTTGGTATTGCCCCTGAATGCCCGCGCACTTCGCTCTGCCCATCGCATTGATAATTCCATTGAGGCGAATACCGCATCCTTGCTTGCCGGATGCGGCGTGCACTCATCGAACGCCATGGCAATGTCCGAATCGAGCGTGGCTTGTATCTCCATGGAAATTTCCGGATTGAGATAGACCTCATCGCCGTTGACGGGCGAACGAAAGCGTACGCCGTCTTCGTCGATTTTGCGGATATCGCCCAGGGAGAACACCTGAAAGCCGCCGGAGTCAGTCAGGATTGGCGCGTCCCAACCCATAAACCCGTGCAGACCGCCATGCTTGCCGATAACCTCCATACCCGGCCGCAACATCAAGTGAAAGGCGTTGCCCAGGAGTATCTGCACGCCAATTTCATCCAGCATGGATGGCAACATGCCCTTGACCGAGCCATAGGTGCCACATGGCATAAATACCGGGGTCTGGACGACGCCATGGGCGAGCGTCAGCTGACCCCGGCGCGCCTGGCCATCCGTATGCGTGAGTTCAAATTTCACGGGTTCTAACCACTTTTAATTGGCATCAGGGTGTTATCAACATGGCGTCACCATAGCTGAAAAAGCGATACTCTTCCTCTATGGCGATCTCGTATGCCCGCTTGATCTGATCGATGCCGGCAAATGCACTGACCAGCATAATCAACGTCGAGCCGGGCAAATGGAAGTTGGTCAACAGGACATCGACTGTTTTGAATTCGTATCCGGGGTAGATGAAGATGTTGGTATCGCCACTGTAAGGTGCTATGCCGTCTTCGCCAGTGGCCGTCTCGAGACAGCGTACGCTCGTTGTACCCACCGCAATGACGCGTCCACCGCGCGCTCGGCAGGCATCAACCTGCCGGCACAGCGCTTGGTCAACTTCCATGTATTCTTCATGCATCCGGTGCTCTTCGATGTTGTCGACCCTCACCGGTTGGAAGGTACCGGCACCCACGTGTAATGTGACGAAAGCAGTATCCACCCCTTTATCCGCGAGGGCTTTAAGCAACGGATCGTCGAAATGCAACCCCGCGGTAGGTGCGGCCACCGCGCCATCGCGGCTGGCATAGACGGTCTGGTAACGGTCCCGGTCAGCCGCCTCGTCTTCGCGATCGATATAGGGGGGCAAGGGCACGTGGCCAAATTCCCCGGCAATTTTCAGCACGCCCGGTTCGGGAAAAATGACGCTGTAGAAATCGCCTTGCCGGTCTTCGACGATCAGCGTTACGTCGCACCCGGACAGTTTGATTTCGCTTCCTGGCGCCAGCCCTTTGCTGGTTTTTGCCTGGGCCATGGCGGTGTGGGTATCGACAACGCGTTCCAGCAGCAATTCTACCTTGCCACCGGTCTTCTTGTTGCCATGTAAACGCGCCGGAATGACCCGCGTATCATTGAACACCATCAAGTCGCCGGGTTCGATCAGATCGACTATTTCATTGAACCGATAATGGTTGACTTCGCTCTCGCCGGCATCGACATGCATGAGTCGGCTGCTTGCTCTCTCGGCACGTGGATATTTGGCAATGAGATGCGACGGCAGCTCAAAATGAAAGTCGCTGACCTGCATTGGGTCCCGTTTAATTCAGTGTGAGTCAGGAGTTGGACTGAAACCGCTTCGTCCAGGCATCAAAGTCAGGGCTGTCATCGTCCAGCAAAAGGCCGGCATAATAATGGTCCTCGTACTGGTCCTGTTCCCGGCCCCAGCGTACTTCGCCTTCGAGACGATAGACTTCCGAATCAGTGTCAAGACGTAATGTCAGGCGACTATTGGCGGGTATTGGCAAATAGCTGCTCACCTTCATGCCCTTTTCAGAGACATCGAGCGTGCGGCAGGCCATTGAAGCGGCATTCAGCTCAGGCTGTTGCTGACATTGGACAACATCAACGATCAGTTCTTCTTCTTTTTCGACCCTTTCGGGGCGCTCGATTTTCGTCACCGTTGAAAATTCTCCTGTCTGTGCCGCTCGAACCGGGCAACTACAACAGTAATTCTAGCAAAGAGCCGGGGACTTACAAGGAAATCGCGAACCAACCTGGCCAAATTGTGCGCCTGCCGGCGCCGGGGGAACCCGTTTTGGCAGTGACGATGGACTGCTTCCCGCCCATTTGGCCCTCTGCTATAATGCGCCCCCTGTGCCGGGGTGGCGGAACTGGTAGACGCGCCGGATTCAAAATCCGGTTCCCGTGAGGGAGTGTCGGTTCGATTCCGACCCTCGGTACCAGATTCAATTAACCTTTGGTAGCCCGCACCAGCAACTCACCGACGCTCTTTACGGTGTCGGCCGAAGCGTCGGACCGTCGCTTCCGCATGAAGATCAACGCAGTAGCGCCCTTTAAAAAGTGGGATGGAAACCCCTTACGCAAGGCACCTGACGCATCCTGCGACGGCGCTAAAAAACCAATTAGCCCTTGATTTTCCGGGCATTTTCGGTAGAATACTGTATATATATCCAGCTTATTAAGCCGACCACGGAGGGCGCCCCATGCAAGCCGAAAACCTCATCTCTCACCGTACACT
>JBBDSF010000198.1:0-2919 GCA_040905125.1 Pseudomonadales bacterium
TCCAGCTCATCCTTGCTAATGGGCTCGGCCTTTGGCAGCGATACCGTGCGTGGATTGCGGTGAACGCCATTCACAAGGAATTCATAATGCAGATGGGGCCCCGTGGCCCAACCTGTTGCGCCTACATATCCGATGGTTTGACCCTGCTTGACCGTTTTGCCGGCGCGAACGCCGTTGGCAAAGGCCGACAGATGCAGATATTTGGTCGTGTACTGCTGGCCATGCTGAATAACCACATAGCGGCCGGATGCATTGTTGCGTGTTGCGGTGGTAACTTTGCCGTCACCCGAGGCAACGACGGGCGTGCCGCGATTCGCGGCGTAATCGATACCACGATGGGGCATCGCACGCTTGTGGATGGGGTGAAGGCGACGCAGATTAAAACTTGAGCTCACGTGGGAGAAGTGTACCGGGTCCCGCAGGAATGCCTTGCGCATGCTTCGGCCGTCCGGCGCATAGTAGCTTTTGCGGCCGTCTTCCCTTGCGTATAAAAGGGCAGTGTGCGTTTTCCCCATATTGGTGAACTCTGCGGCGAGGATGTCTCCCTCTTTGACTTTTTCACCTTCAACATAAACTTCTTCATAAAGCAGGGTAAAGGAGTCTCCCTTGCGCAGGTCCAGTGCGAAACTGATATCCCATTGAAATACGTAGCTCAGTTTCATAATAATATTGTCGGATAAACCCGCATTTTTGCCGGCGTGGTACAGCGAAGGGGATTTCTTGGAAATTGTCGCCGATTGAAATGCAGTGAGAACTTCGGGTTCGCGAATATTTTTGTATGTGGAAAACTCGTTACCGTTACGTGTAACCACGAGGCTGACAAGTTCACTTTCTTCATATTGCAATGCGTGCAATTTGCCGTCTTCTATCTGAAAGTTCAGCCGGCGCCCGGGAATAATCTTTCGTAAGCTGGACACGTCCCCGCCCAGGTTAACGATTTCCATAAGGTCTGCCGCAGGCAGACCGACGCGTTTAAAAATAGCCGAGAGGCTGTCGCCTGGTTTGATTTTGACTTCCTTCCATTGCAGGTCGGCTCTTGGCAGGACTTCAGGGAGCGCGGGCGTCTCTTCGATGGGCAAGCTTTCGGCTTTAAGCTTCTGGTGATCCATAACAAGTAAAAATGGCACCCGATCCAGCTCCGCGTTTTCTTTCGCGGGCAAGGTAGTAATAATAATAACGAGACTGACCGCGAGCACCAGAGCCGCTTTCAAGTGAAGTTTGGGATACGCTTTTATAAACTGCATGAGTGGTCACGCCACAATTATTGTAGTTTGTAAAAAATCACGATAACTATATAAAAAATATATAAAAAATGGAAGTTATCCCTCAAACCCTTGTATTTCCTGACATATGGGGTATTTTTGCGCCTCCGTTTTTCCGGCAAGCAAAAGGAAAAGGGGTGACGATATTACCTAAAAACCTCACACGTACCAATTTTCCTTTAAGGTACAGGAATGGTGCTGAATCGGGAAGACTCCGCTAACTCGCTGGATATTTGACCATGGCAAAGCAGGACCTATTGGAGCACTTGAATTCGCTGGGCTTGATTGCGCAAGTCAGCAGTGAAGAGGAACTGGCTGAGCATCTTGGCTCGGGCAGACGGACAGTTTATTGTGGCTTCGATCCTACGGCTGACAGCCTGCACGTGGGTAATCTCGTCCCCCTTCTTGCCCTGAGGCGGTTTCAACTGGCCGGGCACAGGCCAATCCTTCTGGTGGGAGGTGCCACCGGCATGATCGGAGACCCTGGCGGGCGCACCAGTGAGCGAGAGTTGCGGTCTGCGGATGAGGTTGAGGCGTTCCTGGCCAAAATACGCGAACAAGCCCGCCAATTTCTCGATTTTGATTGTGGTGAGGGCTCCGCAATTGTCGTCGATAACGCCGACTGGATTGGCGGTCTGACGGTGATCGAATTTCTAAGGGATATCGGTAAACACTTCAGCGTGAATGCCATGATTCAAAAAGATACGGTTAAACGCCGTCTGGAAGATGAATCAGTCGGTATTAGTTACACTGAATTCAGTTACGCTATTTTGCAGTCCTGGGATTTCGTCGTATTGAACCAGCGATACGATTGCACGATCCAGATGGGCGGCAGCGATCAGTGGGGAAATATTACCAGTGGGATCGATCTGGTCAGGCGAATGCAGGGCAAGCAGGCCTATGGGGTCACTTATCCATTAATCACCAATGCCGATGGTTCGAAGCTGGGTAAGAGCACCGGTGGTGTTCCCTGGCTTGACCCGGCAAAGACATCGCCCTATGCCTTTTATCAGTTTTGGCTTAATTGCGGGGATGAAGATGTCATCAGGTTCCTCAACATTTTTACTTTTATTGGCGAGACCGAACTTGCGCGCATACAGACCGCTCATCGTGAGGATCCTGGCAAGAGGACGGCGCACATGGCGCTTGCCAGAGAGGTGACGAGAATGGTGCATGGGGATAGTGGTTTGCAGGCAGCCGAAAGGATTACTCATGCTATCTTTTCCAATGCTGTTGATCAATTGGCTGAAGAGGACTTGCGTCAGCTCGCGCTGGATGGTCTGCCGGCGACTGAAATAACCGAAGATTCTGTGTTGCTGCAGGAAGTACTGGTTAACAGCGGTTTGGCGATTACACCGCGTGGTGAGATCACCAGAGGCCAGGCAAAGAAACTCATTCAAAGTAATGCAGTAGCCGTTAACGGTCAGAAAATTGACGATGTAGATCATGTCCTTACCCGCGACGCGGCCCTGTACGGTCGTTATCACATAGTGCAAAAGGGCAAAAAAAGCCACCATCTGGTGGTCATGGGTGCGGGCGACTAAGGCCGCCAACCGCAACACAAGACCGATCGTACTGTTACTTCGGTTGTAAATGGGTAATTCGGGCGTATAATACGCGCCGCAACCGCTACTGTACGCCAGTAGCTAGCGGCTAG
>JBBDSF010000199.1:0-2856 GCA_040905125.1 Pseudomonadales bacterium
GGTCCCTGGACACAAGCAAACTGCTGCATTGGAGACTTGGTCTTGTTAGAACGGAATTTGGTCTTGCGCCGCATCCACTCCGCACATTCACGTGCGATGGCACGCTGGGTGAGTTTGTTGCGAAGCTGGATTTCAAATTCAGAGCCGTACAGGCTACGTTCGCGGTTGGCCTTGGGGATGAAAAACTCCCGACGTTCCTTTCTGAGCTTATCGGTGACTTCATTCGGGACGAAGGTTGGTGCCGTGAAAATGAATTCCAACGAATCGTAATCCCCCCATTTTTAACCGATCTTTTGAGTAGAGGGTTAAGCGGCCATCATTAATTGCCTGGGCGGCACCCCACCGATGGCCATATGGGGGCGTTCGTTATTGTATTGCCAAAGCCACTGGGTCGCTAAATCCTGAGCGTGCGCAATGGATGCAAACTGGTGCATATCCAGCCACTCATGCCGGGCCGTGCGGTTAAACCGCTCGATATAGGCATTCTGGTTGGGTTTGCCCGGCTGGATATAGATCAGCGTGATGCGGTGACGGTTGGCCCAGTCCACCAGATCCTGACTCAGATATTCCGGGCCGTTGTCACAACGGATCGCGGCCGGCTTGCCGCGCCATTCGATGATCTGCTCCAGGCTGCGGATCACCCGCAGGGCCGGTAACGACAGATCCACGTCCACCCCCAAGCCTTCCCGGTTGTAGTCATCCAGCACATTGAAGGTGCGGAACGTACGCCCGTCCATCAATGCATCGGACATAAAATCCATCGACCAGACCTGGTTCGGGGCAGTCGGCACGTCTAACTCACCCGGATAATCCCGTTGGATCCGCCGCCTGGGCTTGATGCGCAGGTTCAATTCCAACGCCCGGTAAATGCGGTACACCCGCTTGTGGTTCCAGCCATAGCCCTTCACGTTCCGCAAATACAAAAAGCACAACCCAAAGCCCCAGCGACGGTTGGTCTGGCTCAGCCGCAGCAACCAGTCCGCCACCTGCGCATTCTCACCATCGAGCTTGGGCTGATAGCGATAGCAGGTCTCGCTGATCCCATACACCACACAGGCCAGCCGGATACTGATACCGTATTTGTCCACGCCCTTGATGGCCATCTCGCGGCGCTGAGATGGCCTTACAACTTTCCCTCAAGGGCTTCCTTGCGCAACTCCGCCTTGATGCGCTCCTCAGCGTACATCTTCTTCAGCCGGGCATTCTCCGCACGCAGTTCCTTCACCTCCTTCATCAGCGAGGCATCCATGCCGCCATATTTGGCACGCCATTGGTAAAAGGCCGCCGAGCTCATGCCGTGTTCCCGGCACAGCTCAGCCACCGAGACGCCTGCCTCAGCCTGCTTCAATATCGCCAGAATCTGGCCATCGGTATATCGAGACTTCTTCATGGATCACTCCTTATCGGATCATCATAAAAGTCTCTACTCAAAACCTCGATTACTTTGTGGGGGGATTACGAATGTGAACCGCCCCGGGTTTGTCGGAGGCTCTATATCTTGAGAGGATGGAGTGATGAACAAGCGAATGAGATATGCACCTGAGGTGCGAGAACGGGCGGTTCGATTGGTGCTGGAGCAGCAGCAGGAATACGGTTCCCAATGGTCGGCGTTACAGTCCATAGCTGGCAAGATCGGCTGTACGCCGGAGACGTTGCGCAAGTGGGCTCGGCAAGCGGAGCGTGATCAGGGAGTACGAACAGGCTTATCCGGTTCGGATCAGGTTCGGTTGAAGCAGCTGGAGCGGGAGAACCGCGAACTCAAGCGCGCCAATGAGATTCTGCGTAAGGCGTCGGCTTATTTTGCCCAGGCGGAGCTCGACCGCCGAGTGCGATGATGGTGGCCTTTATTGATGGTCATCGGGCCGACTATGGGGTCGAGCCGATCTGCAAGCAATTGCCGATTGCCCCATCGACCTACTACGAGGTGAAAGCCCAACAGCGTGATCCACAGCGGCGCTCGGATCGTGCCAGGCGCGATGCGTCGCTGTGCCCGGACATCCGTCGGGTGTGGGATGAGAACTTGCAGGTCTATGGCGTACGCAAGGTCTGGCGCCAGTTGAACAGGGAGTCGATCCCGGTGGCCCGCTGCACCGTTGAGCGGCTGATGCAACGCCTGGGTCTGTGCGGTGTGGTGCGGGGTCGCGGATGCAAGACCACCAGGCCCGATCCTGCGGCGGATCGCCCCGCCGATCTGGTGCAGCGCAACTTCAGCGCCACCGGCCCCAACCAGTTGTGGGTAGCGGACATCACCTATGTCGCCACCTGGCGTGGGTTTGTCTATGTCGCCTTTGTGACGGATGTGTTCTCACGCCGCATTGTGGGCTGGCGTGTGGCCAACTCGATGCGCACGGATCTGGTGTTGGATGCGCTGGAACAGGCGATCTGGGCGAGAGCCGGTGCCAGAGGCGTCATCCATCACAGTGATCGGGGCAGCCAGTACCTGTCGATCCGCTATAGCGAACGGCTAGCAGCGGCCGGTATGGAAGCGTCGGTGGGTAGCAAAGGGGACTCCTACGACAATGCCCTGGCCGAGACCATTAACGGGCTATACAAAACCGAGATGATCCATCGTCAGGGTCCCTGGAAAGGTGTGGACGAGGTGGAATATGCGACGCTGACCTGGGTAGACTGGTTCAATAACCGCCGGCTACTGGAGCCCATTGGCAACCTGCCGCCAGCGGAATATGAAAGGGCGTATTATCGCCAACAGGACGAGTCAGCCATCGCGGCTTGACTCAAACAAAACAGTCTCCGGAAAATCCGGGCCGCTTCACTCCCTTGTCGCCCTTTGTTTACAGCGTTAAGAAAAAAGCTCAACAGAAAAAGTGTACAGTTTAAGATCTATTGAATAACCGA
>JBBDSF010000200.1:0-2812 GCA_040905125.1 Pseudomonadales bacterium
GTGCTGGCTAATCAGGCCTGCCGTCACGGCCTCTCGGTGCGCTACTTCCGCACCTTTTAGGGACCAGCGGAGCGAGGTGATCGAGCCGGCTTTGTATCCGCAGTTCCGGGTGGGTGTTGATGGCGGTGACGGGCAAATCGATGTGGAGCGGGATGGAGCGCGACTCAGCCTGGATGTCTATGCCGGGACGGCGGTGAGCGGATGGACTATGGGATGGCGATTGATGCTTTGATGCGGGGTTGTTGAAGGTGGCGCCGGGGAGGGATTAGAAGGCCCGGGCTCTTCTGTCAGCAGGGGTTCCCTTTGGGTGTCCTGTTCTTCCCTTCTGTTCTTCCCTTGTTCTTCCCTTCCCAAATGATCAGGTGTCCACTAAACCGTCCCTAAACCGAGTTAACTCCAACGGACCTGATCCATTACTCTCCGAGATCTCCCTTTTTGAGTTCATACTCCTCGCGGTCAATTTCTCCCCTTGCATAGCGTTCATCAAGAATCTGCCGCGCTGATTTCGGAGGTGGCGTAGTGTTGGTGCCAGATGTGCCTGACAGCCATTTGACAAGGGCAATAATCCCCAGGATCACAAACACCCAGAAAAGAATCATAAAAATCCAACCAAATCCCATTTCCCAACCACTCATACCATGAAACATCTCATTCCTCTCCTTATACTCTAATCCCGTAGTTCACAAAACCCCTGAGAAGGCACGTCCAATGCGCTGTCGAATTTACTGGACAGATTCTGGAAGTCACTCAGGCCTGGCAACGCCCCAGTAGTTGTACCCGAACAACCTGGGAGTCTTCGGGAGATAAGCTGTGTCCATGGTCAGAATTCTGAAACCGCTTTGGCCCAGGAGCGAAGGAACAGGCCGGTTTAAATTGCAACCTCCTGCAATTTTCTTCCATAGAGGATTGATACGGTTTTGCCATTTTAGGACCGATTGCTCAGGCGCCGCCCCATGCTCGCAAAATATGAGCGAACCATCGGGTTTGAGAACTCGCCGTATTTCCGACAGCCCCCGCATCCATTCCGTGATACTGCACAGCGTGTAGGTCAGCAGTACACTGTCCACGCTGTTGTCGTCGAGTGGAATCTGCTCGACACCGGCATTCAGCAAGGTGACATCAACCGGGGAATTCACCAATCGTTTACGCGCCAGCTTCAACATCCCCTCAGAAGGTTCCAGTCCCCAAATCTGCTTGACTTTATTCACGTCGTAACAGGCGAGATTTTCGGCGGTCCCGAATCCCACTTCAAGCACTCGACCCTCGGCCAGGGTAACGACCTTGTGCCGCTGTGCCCGGACCTGCTTTGCGCTGCAGCAAACGTCGATCAGGTGCGGCAGGATATGATTGTCATAAAATCCCATCAGGATTAGTCACTGCTGCGCCATATGCTCCATCATCTGTTCCATCATGTTCTCCATCATCTCCATGCGTTGCTGCATCCGCTCCATGCGCTCCTCCATAGACTGCTCCGCGTTACCGGTCCCGTCCTGGTCACGATTCATCATGCGCATGCCGGCGCGCATCTGCTCGCGATGCTCCTGCAACAGTTCACGACGGCGCTCGGGGTCCTCTTCCTGGCGGATCTCCTGCATCAGGGCCCGCATCTGCTGCATATACTCCCGTCTTTCCTCGTCCATCATGCCCATTCCCTGGCGCATGTCGCTGTCATTCATCCGGTGGTCCTGCCCCTGACTGTGGCTCTGATCCTGGTTCTGTCCTTGCCCCTGCCCGCCGCGTTGGGCTTCGGCCAGCATCGGCATCAGGGCGATGATGGCTATACCGGATAGTACTTTCAGTGATGATTTCATTGTGCGATCTCCTCTAGCGTGGATGTCATTGCACTCACTGTTACGTGTACACCTCTTGAGCGGACATTGCAATGAAGGAGAGCCCCTGGCTACGGCGGCATTGCTTCATGCCAACAGAACTGCTGTTCCGTTCCATAAAACAGTAGATAAATTAGCCAGTTATGTTATAAGCGCTTACACCACGAACATTATAAAAGCCAAAGGCCGCAGAAGCTTTTTATGACTGTTAGAGGCAAGCATGGCGTCAATCCAAGATTCAATACGAAAGTCTATCGATGACTGGATGCAAGGAGACGTTGATTTCGCAATGCTGCATGCGTGTAACGCCCTAGACGGTACAGCGAGGAAATTGTATCCGGAACTACGGAATAAGTTGCGATTTACTCAAACCTTGAGGGAAAACTATTCGGTACTCGAACCAATGGCGTTCCCTGGTATCGACATTACTGAAACTAGGTGGCCGGTATCTATACGGCATCCAACGGCAGAAGGCGGTGATCCAGACGTAGCAGATGTAATCTATGGAGTTCATAGATGTTGCCATGGGCACGGGGAAGAACTTCCGCAAGGATTCGAACTAATTCTGAATGCAAAGGGGCCTGATCGGTATACGTGCATAATGATAGAGCAGGGAAAAGTTCAGATTTCTGACCGAACTATATTCGGGTTACTGGGCGTGGCCGTATTTTCACATGTCAATGTTAACTTGCAAGTACCTGATGGATACGTTCTTACGTTCGCAGGGCGCAGTTTACCTATCAATGAATGGTGGGGAAGAAAGGGTGACTTCCTTTCGCTGGCGGAGAAAGAGCAGCGTCCAAGTGTGAAACTGGATTTCGGCGACTGGATGGAAAGCACCTAGAAGCCTCTAATCGGGTAGCCGAGGATATCTAACCCCCAGCCCCCACAACACCCTGCATGCGGGTCCGCACAGGGCGATTCATCCGGAATGGTGAAGCATGATCCATCCATCGCGTAGTGCTGCCAGTGCCTCGGCTTTC
>JBBDSF010000201.1:0-2780 GCA_040905125.1 Pseudomonadales bacterium
GCAAACTGCCACGTCATGCTCGTCAAGTAGAGTTCTACACAGCGCTGATTTTTGTCGTCAGGACTATTTGCTCGTCGACGCATAAACCTGTTCGTTCTGGACGCAGATTGCCTGTATCATCCGGTCCGGGTCGGGCAGGAATCCCTGCTCAAACCCGATCACTTCCATGGATGCCCCGAACATATCGAGCAACTCATCGTATTCCAGCAAGAAGTCCGGGTTTCGCGGCTTGCCGTATTTTTCGTTGCCGACCATGAATGTTTGATAAATCAGTACACCACCTTTAGCCAGCGATCTTGTAATCGGACCAAACAATGGTCGATGCAGGTAGTTGACGACAACAATGCCGCTGAACCTGGCCTCGCCAAACGGCCAGGGCGATCCATCCTCCAGATCATGTTCCACAAGGGTAGCGGCCGAATTGCCTTCGAGGTCAGCCAGGCCGGAAACATCTTTATCGACAAAAGAGACCTCATAGCCGGCTTCCAGAAACAGACGACCGTGCCGTCCGTCACCGCATGCCAGGTCGAGCACGCGACCGCGTGGCACCAATGGTGCGTACCGTAAAACCCAGGGAGATGGCATATTCATACAGATTTAACGACTACAGTAGCCGTTCCCTCAATAATTTTCGACTGACCTTGCCTGTGTTGCCGCGCGGCAATTCCTCCACAAACCGATACTCGCGCGGTTTTTTATAAGCGGACAATGAGCTCGCGCTGACGTATTCATTCAGTTCCATTTCAGTAACGGGTGTTTCGCACAGAACAAAGGCGACAATGCGCTGACCCCATTGCTCATCGGGCACACCCACCACCACACATTCACTTACCGCAGGGTGACCCAATACAAACTCCTCAACAGGGCCAGGCATAACATTGATGCCGCCACTGATGATCATATCGTCAGTGCGCCCCCTTAAATACAAATAACCATCGTCATCCTGGACCCCCATATCTCCAGACCGCCACCAGCCATTGTCGAAAATTTCCCGTGCCAAACCAGGCTGTTCCCAGAGCTGACTGGCAATGGAAGGCCCCCGCAGAATGACCTCTCCCTCCTCGCCAACCGGTACCGTATCTTCGCTTGAGCCACCGGGTTGTATAATTCGCAGTTCCACGCCAGTACCCGGCTTACCCACGCTGGCAATTTTCTTCTCATTTGCGTAGTCGTCCGGGAGCATGACGGTACACCCGCCCCAGGAACCCGTTTCCGTGGTACCGTAGGTATTGATCACCTTGTCACAAATCTTTTCCCGAATCTGCGTCATGGTAGCCACGTCCATGGGCTCGCCGGCATAACCCACTCTCTTTAAAAAAGACAGATTGTAGTCCTCCGGTTTTTCCCGCAATAACATGCGCCACATGGTAGGCACCAGAAAACATACAGTCGTTTGCTCATTCTCCATGGCTTGCAAATATTGCCTCGGATCCCATCGATTGAGATAGACAATCTTTGATGCGCCGTAAAGAAACGGTAGAGTGCAGTTATACCAGCCGATGAAAGCGGTGCTAAAAATAATGGTCGTGCATGCATTCTCATCGGCCAACATATAGTGGGCGCCGCAACGCGCACTGGCAACCAGTGTGCGGTGGGTATGCATAACACCCTTGGGGATACCCGTTGTCCCCGAAGATAGTGCAATGACGGCGTAGTCCTCCACATCGAGGGGCATTGGCTCAAAGTCGAGTTCATACCGATCAAGACACGCGGGTATGACCGGAAGCGCATCGCTTCCATCACCTTTAGCCGGCACAAGGCCGGATGCAGCTGCCACCCGGCCTGTAACTGAACCATCACTGGCGTGTAATGATTTGGCCAGGTCATCGAACGCGATATCGTGAACCAGGACACGCGCGCTCAGACGGTGCAAAATTGCGGCTAATGTCGACTCTGACTCACGCACATGCAGCGCGCACGGTATGGCGCCCAATTCAATCGCGCCAAACAAGGCTATTACATGGCTCGCGCTGGGCGGCATCAGCAGTGCCACCCGGTCACCCTTGCGCACACCCAGGCCGTGCAACAGTTTGGCCATGCGCTGGATATGATCCAACAGCTGACGATAACTGTATCGATAAAGGTTATCCACCACGGCTTCACTATCGGGATATTTTTCAGCAGCACGGTGAATCAAATCACGTAATGTCAACTCTGGTTCAATCATCGGATGATCGCCATCAGTAATGTGAGCTCAGACGTCACGGGTCAATTGGTAATTTTCCAGTCCGGGCTTGTACTCCCCTTGCTTGAAGGACTTCAACGCGGTTCGAATCCAGTCGTCATTCGTCAGCCGCGACAGTTCAAACAGCTTGGCAATCTCGTAGTCGATCGCCTCAGCAAAATTCATATCAAAAACCCGTTCGTAGACCTCCTTGACCTTCTCGAGCACAATTCTGCCTTTAGCGGCAAGGCCATCGACTACTTGTTGGGTATGCGCATCAAGATCGGCCAACGGCACTGACTTCGACGCCCAACCAAGTTCAACGGCTTCCTTGCCATTAAAAGTATCTGCAGTTAACGCATAGTAAAGTGCCTGTTTCCGCGAAGGCATATTATGAGCGACTGTCCAGGTTGTACCTCCGCCCGGAAAAATTCCGAAATTGACTTCCGAAAGTCCCCAGGTCGACTCTTCCGCCACGATTGCGATATCACACAGACCCACCACTTCCATGCCACCACCAAAGCACCATCCATTCACTTTGGCAATAGTTACCGCCGGAAAGGCCTTTAGGTGTTTCATCCAGATAAACGAATATCCAACTTCCTTGTTGAACTTG
>JBBDSF010000202.1:0-2772 GCA_040905125.1 Pseudomonadales bacterium
GCCGGGTTGATATTGTTATCGGCACGTCACCGCACTTCTTCACCGCATGCGCCGCTTACATGGTGAGTCGTGCAAAGCGTATTCCGTTTGTGTTCGAGCTGCGGGATTTGTGGCCCGAGTCGATTCGCGCAGTCGGCGCGATGCAGAATTCAGCCTGGCTGGATCGGTTGGAACGTTTGGAGATGTTCCTGTATCGCAAGGCCGATCGCATCGTTTCTGTGACGGAATCCTTTAAGAGGAATCTGGTTGATCGGGGTGTTGATGCGAACAAGATAGACGTGATCACCAATGGCGTGGATACAAATCGATTTCACCCGTGTCCTCGCGACGAAACCCTGGCGTCGGAGTTGGGGGTGACAGGAAAATTCCTGGCGGGCTATATCGGCACACACGGCATGGCACATGGACTGGAAACGTTGCTAGAGGCGGCTGCGCGCCTTCAGGACGATCCCGAGGCATCGGACGTTCGTATCTTGTTCATGGGTGATGGTGCCAGAAAGGCGGCGTTGATTGAGCGTGCCGATGCCATGCAGCTTAACAATGTGGTGTTTGTGGACTCAGTGCCCAAAGATCAGGTTATCCGGTATATGTCCCTGCTTGATGTGTCGATCATTCACCTGCGCAAGACAGCGTTGTTCACCTCAGTGATTCCCTCCAAGTTATTTGAAAATATGGGCATGGGAATTCCCGTGTTGCACGGCGTTGCCGGCGAGTCGGCAGACATCGTGCAAAGAACCGGGTGTGGTGAGGTGTTTGAGCCTGAAAATGTCGATGAACTGGTTGCCGGGTTAAAGCGTATGAGATCGTCCGAAGACCTGCGTCAGCAATACCGCGACAATGGCCTGAAAGCCGCATGCCAATATGATCGGCAGACACTGGCACTGGAGATGCTGCGGGTGTTGGAGGGATGCGCATCATCCGGGGCTTGACCTCGTCATCCCGGGCTTGATCCCGTCATCCCGGGCTTGATCCGGGATCCAGGTGGGATGGACCCCGGATAGCGCTAACGCGCTTCCGGGGTGACGTTACCTTCGGCATCCGAGGTGATGATGCCTTCGGCAGGGGCCACCCCTGCGATTCTTGAAGGAACACCAAGCGGTATTTTCGTTTATTTCATCTATTTCGAATATTGCGAGTAGTGGATGATTGAGTTAGTCTAAGTGATGAAGAGAAGGTGGTATTGACCGGCATATTGAAAGGGCATCTATGAGCACAGCAAGTGATTACAATGAATTGCCGAATTCAGAAACGGTGGAACTGGCCAGGACCAGTGCCGCTGAACTGAGTCGACTCCTGCAGGAAAAACCTGAAGCTGACAGGGCCAGTGTCAAAATGGATGGTCACGACCTGATTTTGCCACGCCAGGCGATCATGTTATTGCGAGACTTGCTGGCCGATATGGCACAGGGCAACGCCGTAACGATTGTGCCGACGCATGCCGAGATGACGACACAGCAAGCCGCCGATATTCTGAATGTTTCCAGACCGCATCTCATCAAGCTTCTGGAAAGTGGCGAATTGAAGTTCACCAAGGTAGGGACTCATCGTCGGCTTCGCTTTGAAGACCTGATGCAATACAAGCGCAAAGTTGCACAGGAAAGTGCTGATGCGATGGATGAGCTGGTAAAGCAGGCCCAGGAAAACAAGATGGGCTATTGATGAGCTTTGTCGTCGTCTCCCCGCTTCCCCTGCGAATATAGTCCGCGATTTCCTGGTTGGCTTTGCTTTTAAAATGTTACCAGACATGGTAACATTTCGTTATGGGCAAGGTTCGGCGCGGAAACTACGTTTTCTTAACATGGAAGGGTGATCACTCGCCGCGTCATGTCCATGTATACCGTGACGGAAAACTGGTCGTAAAGTGGGACCTTGAAAACTGGCAACCAATGAAAGGCAAAGGGAATCGAAAACTTTTGCAGATTATTGCGGGGTTGGAGCGAGAAGGTGTGTTATGAAAATCCGAAGCGTTAGATCAAACAACCGAAAGCATGAGTTCGCGGTGGTTAACCGTGCCGGGGAGGAGTACGCGTTTCCGTATTCCAGGGCTGAGCCCAAGCCACGCCCGGATGATCGTATTGAGGAGGTCTTCGTGGATAAGGAACTGGGCAATGAGGCATTCACCTATACGCTCGAGTCCGGCGCCGAAGGGACGGTGCACGTTGAGCAGGTGCTTGAGTATAACGAGGATCCAAAATATCTGGCCGATCTTCTTGTTTACAAGCTGTCCCTGGAAGCGCAAAAGCGGCTCGAAAAAAGTGAGCTAAGTCGACGCCAGGTAGCCAGGCGTCTCAACACGTCTGTGCCTCAGCTATATCGTTTGCTCGATCCGGCTAACTTCAATAAATCCATGAAGCAACTGGTGGCACTCCTTCATGTTCTGGGATGTGACGTCGATCTGGTGGTTAAGGAAAGCGCGGCAGCGTGAAGAACGAACGCCCGACAGAACGTTGTTGCGCGGCTACGGGACGGGAATCCTACGTCATCCTGGACCCCGGCTCTCCGGCCGGGGTGACGTTCTTGATCCGGGGTCTATGACTATAACCACCATGGGCCCCGGATCGTGCTACGCACGTCCGGGGTGACGATGTCTGCCGCGTCCGGGGTGACGATGTCTGCCGCGTCCGGGGTGACGATGTCTGCCGCGTCCGGGGTGACGATGGCCTCGGCGTCCGGGGTGGCGGTATCTCTCCGGCAAGGGAGAACAGCTTCGGGTGGAATTGAATCGGGCGCGGATTGACCATACACTACATATTAACAACCCCCAGGTCTTGG
>JBBDSF010000203.1:0-2763 GCA_040905125.1 Pseudomonadales bacterium
CACCTGTTCCTTCAGGAGTCCGGTGTCGATGCCCTGGTGGAGCAACAAACCGACAGCCCGGACGATTTAGTCAAGACCCGAAAGAAAAGCGTCAAGCCCAGAGGCAAAAATCAGATCGACTATGTCAGGTCTATTCGGGAAAACGATGTCAATTTTGGTATTGGACCCGCTGGAACCGGAAAAACCTACCTGGCCGTAGCTTGTGCAGTGGAAATGCTGGAACGGGAACAGATTCGGCGGCTGCTGCTGGTGCGGCCGGCAGTGGAAGCCGGGGAGAAGCTCGGTTACCTGCCCGGTGACCTGAGTCAGAAAATCGACCCCTATCTACGACCGTTATACGATGCGCTGTACGAATTGATGGGATTCGAACGCGTCGAAAAGCTCATTGAGAAAGGTGTCATTGAGCTGGCGCCGCTCGCTTATATGCGTGGCAGGACGCTGAACGATTCTTTTATCATCCTGGATGAAAGTCAGAACACGACTATGGAGCAAATGAAGATGTTTCTGACCCGGATCGGCTTTGGGTCCACTGTGATAGTAACGGGGGATATCACACAGATCGATCTGCCCAGTCGGACCCAATCCGGGTTACGACATGCGATGAAAGTGCTCAAGGACGTCAACGGCATTTCCTTTACGCACTTTGGCGCCCGGGATGTGGTACGACATCCGTTGGTACAAAGAATCGTTGAAGCCTATGAACATCATGAGCCTGATGACCCAGGCGATGCCTGACAGGCGGAGCCTCGGCGCTCCTGTTCTCTTGAGCACACAGAGCAATGTGGTGGCCAATTTGCACCGAATAGATATTCAGTGGGGCGTGGAGCGAACTACGGCCATGCCGGTAGACCAGACGATATCGGCCTGGGTTCGTCAGATATTGGCGATATTGAACGAGGCGCCTGCGGAAATCACGATTCGTATCGTGAGCGAAGAGGAGATAACGGAGCTCAATGGCAGGTTTCGAGACAAACCCAGGCCGACCAACGTACTGTCTTTCCCCGTGGGTGTCGAGGATGAAGAAGCAATTACGATTCTTGGTGACGTGGTGCTATGTGCGGGTGTCGTGATCGCTGAAGCGGCCGAGCAAAACAAGGCCCTGGAAATGCACTTTGCTCACATGGTTGTTCACGGCGTGCTTCATCTCAAAGGTTATGATCATGTACAGGACAACCAGGCGGAACAAATGGAATTGCTGGAAAGAAACATAATGGGCCACTTGGGATATCCTGATCCTTATCAAGAGGACAACTGACCAGGATGAGCGAAGAAGGATCGACTAGCGACCAATCGAAGAGCTGGCTGGAACGAATATCCAGCGCAATTTCCGGAGAACCCCATTCGCGTCAGGATGTTCTGGACCTGTTGCGATCTGCTGAACAAAAGGACCTGCTGGATTCAGAGGCTCTGAGTATCATCGAAGGTGCCCTGACTGTCTCTGAAATGCAGGCGAGGGAGATCATGATTCCTCGTTCGCAGGTAGTGATGGTACGTATCGATATGGAGCCAACGGATTTTTTGCCGCAAATCATCGAGTCGGGCCACTCACGTTTTCCGGTTGTGGGTGAGAATCCTGATGATGTTATCGGCATTCTGCTGGCGAAGGATCTACTGTTTCTGGCTTTGAAGGAAAAAAAGAACAAGTTCACCATGCGCGATCTGTTGCGGCCCTGTACGGCGATCCCGGAAAGCAAACGCCTCAATGTCCTGCTCCAGGAATTCAGGAGTACGCGAAATCACCTGGCCGTCGTCTATGACGAATATGGAGGTGTCTCCGGCATTGTCACCATCGAAGATGTGTTGGAGCAGATTGTTGGCGATATCGAAGATGAATATGATCTGAGTGAGGAAGAATTCATCAAACGTCATGCGGACAATAGTTATACGGTGAAAGCGTTAACACCCATAGATGACTTCAACGAGCGTTTCGGCACGACATTCAGCGAAGAAGAATTTGACACGATCGGGGGTATTGTTACCCGGTACTTCGGACATCTGCCCAAGCGGGATGAAAAGGTCGATATAGACGGCTTCAAGTTCAAGGTTCTTAACTCCGATAATCGTCGAATTCGCCTTTTACATCTAACACCCCCTTACGAAGCCGAATAGCGCTAACTCCTTTGCTGGATCAAGTTGACTCTTTCTTGCAAGGCAAACCCCGGGCCAGGGACTTCCTCGCCTTGGCTGCAGGCGCTGTTCTTCCATTAAGCTTTGCGCCATTCGACTACTGGTTTCTCAGTATTGTCTGCATTATCGCCTTGCTTCTATCGTTGACAGAGGCCACCCAGGCAAGAGGTGCCTGGCGCTTTTATCTGTTTGCGGTGGGCATGTATGGCACAGGTGTTTCCTGGATCTACGTGAGTATCCATACCTATGGCGGTGCTGGTCCATTGCTGGCCGGTTTTTTGGTGGCCGGATTTGTATTGTCGTTTTCTATCATTTCCCTGTTGCACGGGTTTGTGTATATGCGGTTTGTTCGCGTTCTACCGCTGGGATTAGTGGTGGGATTTCCGTGCCTTTGGGTGATTCAGGAATGGTTTCGGACCTGGCTCCTGACCGGGTTCCCCTGGTTATTTGCAGGCTATGCCCATCTGTCTACGCCACTATCAGGTTACGGGCCGGTATTCGGTGTACTGGGTATCAGCTTTGCGGTCATGTTGACTGCCACTTTATTGTACCAGTTGGCCTGGCGATCGCATCCGCGCCGAGCCGTTGTCCTTGTTGGTGCCTTGGCTGGTATCTGGCTGGGCGGATATGGCATGA
>JBBDSF010000204.1:0-9545 GCA_040905125.1 Pseudomonadales bacterium
GGCAATACTGTTTGTACAGAACCTTTGCCGAATGTCTTGGTGCCCATAATCACGGCGCGTGCGTGGTCCTGCAGGGCACCGGCAACGATCTCGGAGGCCGAGGCGGTCCCCTCGTTCACCAATACAACGAGGGGGATATCTTTGATTACGTCAGACCCGGTTGCATTGAACCGTAGTTCGGTATTCGACATGCGTCCGTTGGTATAAACGATGAGTCCGTCCTCCACAAACAGATCGGATACTTCGACCGCCGCTTGCAAGACGCCACCAGGGTTATTACGCAGATCGAGTACTAAACCCTTCAATGTGCCGTCCTTGGACAGTTTGGTGATGGCTTCTTCGACTTCTGAACCGGTCTTGGTCTGGAACTGGGCGACGCGAATGTAGCCGTAACCTTTTTCGAGCGTTCGTTGACGGACGCTGGCCACATGAATTTGTTCTCTGACGAGTGTCATTTCCTCCGGTTTTGGAATGCCCTCTCGCATTATCGTCAGCTCGATTTCGGTGCCGGGTTTGCCACGCATAAGTTCGATGGCATCGGACAAGGACATGCCCCTGACCGGTTTGCCGTCGAGCTTGATGATCAGGTCGCCCGCCTGTACGCCCGCTTCGGAAGCCGGTGTCTCGTCCATGGGCGAGATGACCTTGATCAATCCATCTTCCATGCCTACTTCGAGGCCAAGGCCACCATAGTTGCCGGTGGTACTTTCCTGCAGTTCCTCGAAAGAATCCCGGTCGAGATAGGCGGAATGCGGGTCAAGTTGGGAAAGCATGCCTTTGATGGCATTCTCGAGCAGGGTGCGGTCGTCTATCTCTTCAACATAGGCGCTTCTGATTCGGTCAAAGGCTTCCGCAAACACGCGCAGTTCGTTCAACGGAACGCGTCCGGGCAGGCTTTCGTCCACATGAGGTGTGGCCGGGTCGTCGGCGGCCTGAGAGCTGTCCTCCGAAGTACCTTCTGGCACAGGCAGCTCTATAGCTGGCATCTCCTCGGCACCGGTCTCGGCTGCACTCGTTATGGGCAATCCGAGGCATGCGATGACCAGCAGGGCCAGCAGATATCTAATTGGCGTGTGACTCATTGGGGACCTCATGTTGCGTCAGTCAGGCTGTGGGATCGGGCCTTGCCTGACACCATCGCTGTGGGTCGGCAGGTTTGCCGGCATTGCGGATTTCAAAATATGTTCCAGAGCGACTTTGACCGCCTGAATTGCCGACAGTTGCAATGACTTCTCCGGCTTTCACCCAATCTCCAGTTTCCCTATAGATTACCTGATTGTGGCCGTAAAGGCTCATGTAGCCATCACCGTGATTGATGATCAACAGCAACCCGAAGCCTCGAAGCCAGTCGGAAAATACCACCCGACCATAGTGGATAGCATGGACTGGCTCACCCTCGTCGGCTTCGATAAAAATGCCGTTCCAGCGCAATTTTCCTGTGCTTCTGTCGCTGCCGAACGGATTTGTCACGTTTCCCGATACCGGCATGAGCATGTCGCCTTGCAGCGAGGCAAACGGTTCCGTATCTGAAGGTTTCGGCAGGTTCACAACGCTACGATCAATTTTATCCAGCAATTTCTCGAGATGCTCCCGGTCTTCCATCAGCTTCTCGACTTCCGTGCCTGCCTGGGCGATCTGACGAGTGAGAGCGGCAAGAGATTTTTCTTTTTCTTCCCGTGCAATGACGAGCGCTCGGGAACGCGTCTCCAGTGCCTCGCGGTTTCGCGCCAAACGCCGGTTCTGTGTTTCGATCCGGCTTTCCACTTCGCGAAGGGCGACGATTGTTTCAGTATACTCGTGGATGCGGTCGGCTCGCGCGCGATTGAAATAGTCGTAATAGGTCAGCATCCGTGCAATCTGGTGCGGATCCTCCTGGTTCAACAATACTTTCAGGTAACCTTGCGATCCGGTTTCCCATGCTGCACGAATTTGTTTGGCAATTTGCGTTTGCTGTTCCATTCTGGCTGATTCGAGTTTGCTTTGCTCATCGCGCAGTTGACTGAGGTTTTCCTCCCCTTCCTTGAGTTCCTGTTCCATCTGCTCGATTTCTTTCAACAACTCACTGATTTCTTTCTCGTTTTCCTTCAGCTTTTGCTCGAGACCGGATCGCTCATCCCGCGTCTCTTCCAGCATCTCCTGGTATTCCTTGATTTCGCGATCAAGTTTTTCCAGTTGTTCGAGCAGTTCCTGTTCGTCCGCAGCCTCATCCGACGGTGCTGCGCCGGCTGTGGCAATTAACAGGGCGGCCAGCAGCATCGATATGACAAAGGTGTGTGGATAAGGTGATGACATGGGTTATCGGCTCGCAGCTCTGGCGCGTGGTGATACGACCAGTGACTTGCCGGTCATCTCTGATGGAATCGGAATGTCGATCAAGGTCAATAGTGTCGGCGCCACATCACAAAGGGTGCCACCTTCATCGTCGAGTCCAATGTCTCGCCTGCCCACATAAACCAGTGGCACTGGTTCGGATGTGTGTGCTGTATGGGCCTGGCCGGTTCCCTTATCGTTCATTTGTTCGACGTTGCCGTGATCCGAGGTTATCAGGCATTGCCCGTCAACTTTGTTCACAGCCGCGACCACGCGACCCAGGCATTCGTCCAGACATTCCACTGCGATTTTCGCCGCTTCCACGTTCCCCGTATGGCCGACCATGTCACCGTTGGCGTAGTTGCAGACGATCAGATCATATTCGCAGGATTCGACGGCTTTCACCAATTCATCAGTGACCTCGGGTGCACTCATGGTTGGCTGCAGGTCGTACGTAGCCACTTTGGGTGAAGGGATCAGAATTCGCTCTTCACCCGGAAACGGTTCTTCCCGCCCGACCGAGAAGAAAAAGGTCACATGGGCATACTTTTCCGTCTCTGCGAGTCTTAGTTGTGTCTTTCCCAGTCCCGAGAGATACTCTCCGAGGCTATTGCCGATTGACAATGGTTTGAACGCGGAGGGGGCATCGATGTCGGCCGCATATTCGGTCAGCGTGACGAAATTGGTAAGCGCCGGCCGCGCTTTACGCGCGAATGCATCGAAATCGTCATCCACAAACGCGTGAGTCAGCTCACGCGCGCGGTCGGCACGAAAGTTCATGAAGATGACAGCGTCTCCATCAGCCATATGGACTGTTTCGCCACCCAGTTTGATGGCTGTCGGGTTGACGAATTCGTCGCTCTCACCGCGTTCGTAGGCAGCTTCAAGGGCGGCGAGGGGAGACTCTGCCTCGAACTGCCCTTTACCCAACGTGACAAGATTGTAAGCCGGTTCCACTCGTTCCCAGCGTTTGTCCCGGTCCATGGCGTAGTAACGCCCCACTATCGAGGCGATGCCGCCTTTACCCAACGCACGGATATGCTCTTCCATCGCGGACAGAGAATCGAGGGCCGACTTTGGCGGCACATCCCGGCCGTCAAGAAATGCGTGCACATAGACCCGTGGGACGCCATTGTCGAAGGCCATTTTGACGGCCGCTTTAAGATGATCTTCGTGGCTGTGGACACCGCCGGGGGATAACAGACCGAATAGATGTATGGCCCCATCCTTGGCAGCCGTTGCGGTCATCGTGTCTTTAAGGACGGGATTATCGAAAAATGAGCCATCTTCGATGGCTTTACCGATACGCGTGAATTCCTGGTCGACGGTTCGGCCTGCCCCAAGGTTCATGTGCCCGACTTCGGAGTTGCCCATTTGACCGCTCGGCAATCCCACATCCATGCCCGATCCGGAGATGAGGGTGTGTGGCCGGTTGGCCCACAGGTCGTCCCATACTGGCGTATGAGCGAGTTGGATGGTGTTGCCGTCAGGGTCTTCCCGGTACCCCCAACCGTCGAGGACGATGAGGACAAATGGTGATCGATTGCTCATGAAGGGGTCTTTATTGCCGAATGAAGGTGAATTTTACCGGGATCGCCAATTTGAGAGAATAGTCGGAAGCAAATAATCATCATCTTAGGTATACTGCGCCACTTCAATTTTGACGGCATTTCCGTTGTTATCATGATAGAACAGCTGTTCGAATTCATCGGCAATCACTTTATCCTTGTTGGGCTGTTTATCGCATTGCTGTTCGCTTTTCTGGTTAATGAAGGCAAACAGGGCGGGGCCGCGATCAGCACTTCCAGTCTGGTCAATCTGATCAATCGGGAAGACGCTGTGGTGGTCGATATCAGGGACAAAAAAGATTTTAACCTGGGACACATCGCCGGTGCCATTAATATTCCGTATAGCCAGCTCGAATCCCGTGCCACGGAACTGGAGGAGAGCAAGGACAAACCGGTGATCGTGGTCTGCAAGATGGGTCAAAATGCCGGTGCGGCCGGACGGAAGTTGAAAACGCTGGGATTCGCCGATGTTCGCCGGCTGTCCGGCGGCATGTCGGAATGGTCCGCGTCAGGCTTGCCTCTGGTTAAATCATAGGTCGGGTCAAGCAAGGGATAGATGAAATGAAAGGTATTAGCAATCACGGGGGTTGGCGATGAGTGAACAAGGTTCGGAGACACAATTCGCGATTCAGCGAATATACGTCAAGGATTCGTCGTTCGAGTCGCCTCGTGCGCCAGAGAGCTTCCGGCAAGAATGGAAGCCGAAAGTGAATATGGAACTCAATACCAAGAACAGTAAACTGGACGAACAGCATTATGAAGTCACCTTGATCGTGACGATCACTGCCACTAACGAGTCCGATGAGACGGTATATCTTGCCGAGGTCCAGCAGGCCGGTGTCTTCATGTTGACAAGCATGGATGACGAGGCTCTGACGCATACTCTTAGCAGTTTTTGCCCCAATATCTTGTATCCGTACGCACGCGAAATGATCGACTCCATGGTATTGCGCGGCAGTTTCCCGCCCCTGATGCTGGCACCGGTGAATTTCGATGCGCTTTACTCAGAAGCACTGAAACAGCGCGCCAATCAGGAGGTTAACTGACACGGACGTTGGCGCACGCCCGCGCCAACGCGGTGAACCGAGGTAGATTGTATGGCGAACGAAGAGCAGATTGAATATTGGAACAGTGAAGCAGGCGAGACCTGGGTCGAGGTGCAGGAACGGATCGACGGCATCATTTCGGAGCTAACCGAGCGGGCTATCAATGCTGCCGACCCCAGGCCCGGTGAGCGCGCACTGGATATCGGCTGTGGTTGCGGCACCAGTACGCTCGCTCTTGCCGAACGTGGTGCTATGGTCCATGGGGTTGATATCTCGCAGCCGATGCTCGCTCGTGCGAAAGAACGGGCACAGGGCCTCGACAATGTGGCTTTCACGCAAGCGGACGCCGCCACGCAACCTTTCACCCCCGATCATCAGCTGGTATTTTCCCGATTCGGCGTCATGTTCTTTTCGGACCCTGTCACTGCATTCACTAATATTAATAGCGCCCTTGCGAGTGATGGCAGGCTTTATTTCATCTGCTGGCAGAGTCCGCAAAATAACCCATGGATGTCTGTCGCCGGCGCAGCGATTCAGCCTTTTCTACCTGAGCCCGAAGTGCCGCCAGACCCGCGTGCGCCCGGACCCTTTGCCTTTGCCGACCCGGCCTATGTGAAGGATATCCTGTCCGCTGCCGGTTTCTCCGACATCGAGATGGAGGGCATGACTGCCGAGGTCAATCTCGGTACCCTCGAGGAGGCAATGAGCTTCCTGAGGCGCCTCGGGCCACCCGCGAGAGCATTGAAAGAGCTGCACGGTGACCCGCAGGAGCGCGCACTTGCGGCGGCACAGGAAGCGCTCGCAGCCTACCTGACAGAAGACGGATTGCGCCTTGGCTCAGCAGCCTGGCTGGTGAGCGCTCGCAAGTAGCGCCTACTTGAAACCTTGCTGGCGCCAGGCCTCATAGACGACCAGTGCGACCGCATTGGCCAGGTTAAGGCTTCTGCTGTGCGGCCGCATGGGTATACGAACGCAATGATCTGTGGGCAGGCTGTCCAGCAGTTCCTGGGGCAGGCCGCGGGTTTCCGGGCCAAATAGCACCAGATCGCTATCGTTGTAGGTTACATCCGTGTACAGACGCGTACCCCGGGTACTTACCGCGAGCACACGTTCGTGGGGTACGGCCCGCCGCAGGTCCCCGAGGGAATCGTGGCTGGTGACTCGTGCCCACTCATGATAATCAAGTCCGGCACGGCGCAGGCGCTTGTCATCCAGTTCGAACCCGAGGGGGCCAACCAAATGAAGGGGAACTCCTGCGTTGGCGCACAGTCTGATTATGTTGCCGGTGTTGGGTGGAATCTCCGGCTCTACCAGAACAACATTGACCAAGTTTGACTCCATGACAGTGCGAACTCGTGGATTTTAGCCGAGAAAGCTTAAGTCTTTTCGAATAAATGCTGAAAACCTGCTTTCAATCCCCGCGCGCAATTGCGTGGCGGTTGGGATCCGTACGTTTGCATTTCATGACGTAAATTTGCGAAACGCGTCACGTTTCGTCACCTGACGTCCCGATAGTTACATGGGGATGGGGCCAGCAAGCTGGTTCCCTGTAGAATCATAACGTATTGAAAATAAAGGATAGTTTTATATTTTTTGAGAAATATATAAAACTTGGCACGTGTCTTGTATGAACCAGAGTAGACACAAAAATTTACATTGACTTACACGAGGGCTACACCATGAATAACTTACGACACATTATGACCAGCGTTGCAGTAACTGCACTCTTTTCCGCCCAGGCTCTGGCCGCTACTGACGGCAGCGTCGGCACCACTTCGTCCGGTACCAGCCAAGTATCTCTTGACGTCGCCGATCGGATTCAGATTTCCAACGTCGAAGACATTGCGCTGGGTACCTATGGTGGCACCGGTGACCTGAACGAAAACATGAGCTACTGTGTTTATCGTAACGGCGGCGGTGACTACGAGTTGACCTTGACCACGGATCAGGGTGTCTTCGAAGTAGCGGACGGTACCGACACGATACCTTTCGCGGTCCAGGTTGACGGTGACAACGATGCCTCGGACGGGGCCAGTATTGCCTACAACACGGCGTCGACCGCCTTTACGGGAAGTAATGCGGGAGATTGCAACGGTGCAGATAACGGCGCGATGTATGTGAACTTCAGCGAAGCCAATCTGCAGGCCGCACCGACGTCCACCTATCAGGCTACGGTTACTCTGCTTGTAGAACCGATCTAACAGGTAAAACTGATCGGGCCGATCAATGAAAGGTGAGAGGCGGGGGGGGGGGGGGATGGAGATCGCCGCCGCTTTTTTGTTCCGACCGCCTTGCTCATTCAAACGGTCTATACTACTGCCACTTTGCACGGGATAAAGCTGCGAATACCATGCGTCCACGAATCAATGTCTTGTTAACATCCATCTGTTTCATCATGGGACTGATCGTGACCCATAGTGTGATGGCTGGTCCTGCGCCGGGCCCTGGTGGCCCGCCCGGAGGTGGCGGTGAAGAACATGTGGATCTGGATCCGTTAAACGACTTCGTATTCGCGACCTGGGGCAGTGGCGACGGAAACCAGGCTGCGTCGCAAGTTGGTTGCGCGGCTTCGGCCAACACCAACCGGCCAAGTCCCCAGCCAGGGGACGAGACGCTCCCTTATGACTTTAAGGTGACCAATGCCTCGGGTGGTGCTGGCTTCTATATTTATCTGGATGGTAATAATGCCAATAGCGGTAATTCGCGTCTGGCGATCCAGTTCCGTCATCGTGATCTGATGGCAGGTAGCGGCGCTGAATATCTCACTCATGATGTCTTTGACACCCACGACCATGACGGTCAGTTCAAGAACTGCATGGACGGCGACAACTCCCAGCTGGAGGTATCCATTAACGAAGCTGAATTGGCAGCGGTTCGGGCAGGCAACTATACGGGCAGTTTCAGTGCAGAAATTCGCGGCGGTGTGAATGGCACCACAACCAGCGCCGAAGATTTTCAAGTCAGTATCGATGTGACCGACATGGTCAGGATTTCGTCAATGGACAACATCGATCTTGGCTCGTGGGAAGGCACGGGCAGTATCAATGCGACCGAGACGTTCTGTGTATACAGTAACAACGACAGTGCCAGCTATAACATATCCATTAGTTCGCCGAATCAGGACGGCTCGGCGAACTTTTATCTGGTTAATTCAGACACCAGTGCCCAGGTGTTCTATTTATTGTCATTTAATGACAATGTGGGTGGTGGCGCCGGGTCAATGGTGAGCGATGTGGCGATATCGGGCACCGGTGCCAACAACTCAATCGATTGCGATGGCGGTGACAACGCAAAACTGACCGTCGATATCGCCGAGACAAATCTGACCAATGTTCCAGCCGACGCTTACGGGGATACGTTAACTCTCGTCGTGTCTCCTGAGTAGTAATGTCTGGTGTGTTTCCTATTGGCACACCAGTTTGCCCAGCTGAACCACGGTCTTGCTTGCATCATAGTCGGGTAACTCGATTCGACATTGGCTCTCCCGGGTTCTGACACCAAGTTCTGTGACAGAGGAGGCCAGTTCGGCCTGAAACAAACCGAATTGATCCGTGGTGGCCAGCCCTTGAACTCCGTCCAGTACGGCGTTGCTCACTGGCTTGTTCTTCGTATCCAGTATCTGCCCAAACGCAACTACAATCCGGTCCGTTTGCCAGTCCATGGTCACGACATTGCCTGGATACAGAGTGGTGGTCTTAACTTGATTGTTAAAGTTGATGAGGGAGCTTCCCCGTGGAATAAGCTCTATCCGGTATGTCTCAAACGGTCTCAAGCTGAAAATGGTTTTCTCGCCAATGGCGGCGCTGCCTTGCAAGGATTGGTTGATGCGCACATCAAAATATGATTCTTCGTCAGCGTTGCCTGCTATATCCAGAACGAGGGCGGATCGTGCCAGGTGTTTACCCCCGAAAGAAACCGTATCCGCGTTGGCGAGGAAACTGCCGGTATAGTTGGCACCATAGCTGAGCCTATCCTGTTCACGCGAGTAAACGGCTTCAATGTTGGTATTCCCGTAGTTCGATGCGATATCCAATTCGGTTTCAAAGGTTTCATCGTCTCGCTCGTCCGTTATCCGATTAGTGAGCCTCACGTCTCCAAGGAAGACGTCCCGGTCCTGCCAGGTACTGGTAACGTTGGAGATTATCCCCTTGTCGTTCGATCGGTTCTCGGGTCGATCATAGTAAAGGCTTGGTGAAAATTCGTTGGACCAGTGCTCTGAATCAAGCCGTAGTCGTACGCCGAGGAGAATCCGGGTCGAACCATTGTCTCGGGTGATTCGAAAGCTGCTGTTAAGGGTGCTCCTGCCAAATCTATAGGGCTGCAGGTCGAGCCTCAACCCAAGATTCCTGTCAGTTCCGCTTTCACGTTCGTTGTATCGCCCGGTCATGTTTAGTGTCGCACCTTTGATCGGCACTGACAGGTTCAAAGAGGCCTGGGTCAGTTCATTACCAATCAATGAGGTGTTTGCATCTGTCCAGGTGCGTCGCACATTTGCCTGTAATCTGGCGCGCCCAAGGTGCAGGCGGGAGTTAATGTTTACGCCATATTCGTCATTATCACCAACGGCTGTATTAAGGCGGAACTCATGTCGTCGCCCCAAATGGAACAGTCCGGTTTCCAG
>JBBDSF010000204.1:9645-16808 GCA_040905125.1 Pseudomonadales bacterium
CAGTGAACTGCTCATGCGTACACCCGCGAACTCGGTTTCCCGGAGAAATACCAGATTGCCGGCGTTCGACCGGAACAGACCGGCCTGGTATTGGCGACCGTTAAATTCCCTTTGCAATGCGAAGGTATCGAATGTCAGATCCTCCTGACGGGTCACGTTACTGATGGCAAGAAGCTGGGTTTCATTCAGCGACAAGGTCGTGGAATTTCGTATGTTGTAGTTTTCCCTTTCGCCTTCGCGGCCATTGACGGTGGCGCTGATGAGGTTTAGCAGTGACAAACCTGCGTCCGAGGGTGGTAGAAACTTGCTGCCTCCAGCGCTGCGCACGGCAAGTAACCGGGGAGCGAGAAACAGGTCGGCGCGAAATCGGCTCTCATCGAAAATTACCTCCAACGTTTCTGGTTCAATTTTGCCGCAATTGGTCTGGTTTTGTTTGAGGCAGACTAATTCGCTATTGGTGGGCAGGGGCTCTTCAAGTGCATCGTGCAGGGTATCCGGATCGATCACATCGGGAATGTGATCGACGATCTCATCGGGGTTTTCGAAGGTGATTTCATTGGGCGTATAAGTGACAAGCGTCGAGAGAAGGTACCGGTCGCCAAAATAGATATCCACTTCGGTCGTTTGCGGTTCCATCAGCTCTTCGAAGCCTGGCGGCACGTAGTCGGCCGCCAACAGGTCAACCGAAATTAACAGGCACCCAAGTAAGAGGTTTTGACATTTCAGGTATCGAGTCTTCAATGGGTATCAAGGGAATATCTGCTTCTTGATTCCGTCATAGGTTCTGACTGAATAGGCCACAGGGGTATCGTAGGGCAAGTCCAGCGTCCAGCTGTTGCCCGCATACAGGCGCCTGCTGCTGAGCTCCCGACAGTTTTCCTGGCTTTCCGATTGACATTGTCGCCCATCGCTCAGCAGGATGTTGGAATTGCCGTTGTTTTGAAAGGTGATTTGCTGTCCGTCACGTTCCACTTCGAGTTCAGTGGTGGGATTATCGGGCTGCACAATGGTAAGGATTTGATAGGCGACAACAACACGAAGCTGGCTGGTCTCTTCTTCCAAAGGTGCCACCACAGGTGTGACGTTGATCCGGTAGACACGTTCCTCATCATTTTGCGAGACAAGGTTAACGATTCGAATCAACTTCTGGCCGCCTTCGGGTACAATCAATTTGTTGGGTGTGGCGATCAGTTTCAAATCTTCCGGGTTATCGACTTTAATGCGTTCCTCGTTTTCTTCCCCCGGATTCTCAACCTTAAAAACCTCTACCTGGACATATAATACGTCGTCCCCCGTATTGCTGACCTTGACATCCTGGCGCGCTTCCGAGTCTGGTTCGAAGATAACGATTGACCGGTCCACATACATGTCGGCGCCGACGTTAAAGGTCGCCAGTAGTCCTATGACTGACAGTACAACAGGTCGGAGTAATTTCATGTAATTCTCGTTCGTTATTAAATTATTGACTTTGTGCTGGCCGCTCGCAGTTTAGCACCTTATTGCGTCCACCGGGAGCGGCCGGTGACGGAGCTCAGTCGCCTACTCAGGTGATACGACCAGTGTCAGGTTTCCGGTATAAGTGCCCGGTTCAGTGCCAGCAAGCTCTTCTGAACGAAACGTGACTCTGAAAGCGGTCGCATCGTTACACTTCGACGCATTTTTGAAAGCGTCGTAGGCTGGCGACAATTTGCCCGGTGTCAGCGGGTCGAAACTGCTCGACTTCGGGTTTCCCCGAAAGGAGAGGTTATATTCGAGCCGGCCCCCTTGCAGGCTGTCCAGCACAAAATCAGACCCCGGGCCGGAGCCGTATGCGTGAAGCTGGTAACGGCTTTCGGGCGTGCCGGTCACGCAGAACGACTCTGAGAAGTGCGCATCTACGGATCGGTCCCTGATAACCACGTCAACGATGTTGACAGTATCGATTTGAAGAGAGGGGACAAGCTGCAGTGCGATGCGAATCTCACCCCGGGAGCTGACATCGGGTTCGCCATCAGTGGCACCATGCGCCCCTCCCTGTATCAGACCGAGGCACAGTGCTATCGTAAAAGTGATCAACTTCTTCATGATCCTATCACTGCAGGAACCATGCCTGAATTAAGGGATACAAATAAAGGGGTACCACGTAAGCGAGTACTAACTTACTGAAACTTTTCGGCTGTTATTGCCGTCAACTGACGCTTGCCGTCACTATAGCCATTGTTGGCGACTCCCAGCTCATTCATTTTGCGTGTCAGGGTATTCCTGCCCCACCCAAGTAATATAGCTGCATCGCGCTTGCGTCCACCGGTTTGCCTCAGCGCGGCTTCGATCATGATGCGTTCAAATCGGGGCAGTGCGTCTTCAAGTAGCCCGGGGTCGCCGGCATCGATCCGGGCAATCCGTTGGCAAGCCCAGGCTGACAGTGCTTTTTCCCAATCGTCGCCGGTGGCTGCCTCATCCTGATTTTCCAATAATTCCGGTGGTAAATCATCGACCAGTACTTCCTCGCTGGTTGCCATGACCGTAATCCACCGACAGAGGTTTTCCAGCTGTCTGACGTTGCCGGGCCATGGGAGTCTGGTGAGGTAGTCCAGGGTTTCCGAGCGCAGCACCTTGGCGGGCTCATCAAGCTCTCGGGCAGCCTCCTGCAGAAAATAGCTGGCGAGCAGGGGAATGTCTTCACGCCTTTCGTTCAGGGCCGGAATGTGAATCCGAATCACGTTCAGGCGATGAAACAAATCCTCTCGAAACCGGTTTTTGGCAACCAGATCTTCGAGGTTCTGGTGGGTTGCGGCGATGACCCGAACATCGGCCTGCAAGGGTTCGTGACCACCGACCCGGTAATATTCTCCGTCTGAGAGGACGCGCAGTAATCGTGTTTGCGTCTCCGCGGGCATGTCCCCGATTTCGTCCAGGAACAATGTGCCTTTTTCCGCCTGTTCGAAGCGACCGCGGCGGAGTTGCGCGGCACCGGTGAAAGCGCCCCGCTCGTGACCGAATAATTCGGATTCAATGAGATCTCCGGGGATCGCCGCCATGTTAAGGGCGATGAAGTTTTGATTGGCCCGCGGACTGTGGCGATGCAGGGCACGAGCAACCAACTCCTTGCCGGTGCCGGATTGACCATGGATGAGTACCGTGACATTGGAGCGTGACAAACGACCGATTGCCCGGAAGACCTCCTGCATGGCTGGCGCTTTACCGATAATGCCTGCATCGGCCAGTTCATCAGAAACTTTAGCGCCGGCTTCCTCGCCTGGGTGATGAGCAATCGCCCGCTTTACGACGGTCAGCGCTTCATCGACTTCGAATGGTTTGGGCAAATATTCGAATGCTCCGCCCTGGATGGAAGATACAGCGCTGTCCAGATCGGAATGAGCAGTCATGATAATGACCGGCAGATGAGGGTGCCTGTGATGAACTTCTGCGAGCAATTCCAGGCCATCAATGCCCGGCATTCTGATGTCACTAACGATAACGTCAGGGGGATTCGAGCTCATTTGCGATAACGCGGTGTCGCCATCTTCGAAGCAGGTAACGTCGTATCCTTCCTGCGTCAGCGCTTTTTCAAGGACCCATCGAATGGAGCGTTCATCGTCTACAATCCAGACATTAGCTGATGATGTCATTTGGCCTGCTCCAGAGGGATGATAATGGTGAAGCGCGTATCACCGGGCTCGCTTTCAAATTCAATAAGACCATGATGCTGATGGACGATAGACTGGGCGAACGACAACCCCAACCCGCTGCCATCCGGGCGGCCGCTGATCATGGGATAAAAGAGTTGCTCGTGAAGCGCCGGGGGGATACCGGGCCCATTGTCGATGATGTCAATTTTGACGACCAGACGATGTCTTGCATTTCCAATCGTAAACTGGCGCTCCGTTCGGGTGACCAGTGTCAGTGTCGCGTTGGGCGTGTCAGCAACACTTTGGGCTGCGTTGCGGGCGATATTGAATATCGCCTGCATCATCAGTTCTGCGTCGATATACAGTTCCGGGATACTGGGATCGTAATCGCGGCTAATGTTGATGCGCTGGTCGGATTCCATCTCAATCAATTTATATGTTCGTTCCAGTAACTCATGGATGTTGGTCATACGGGGCCGGGGTAAGGTCCTTGGCCCCAGCAAACGGTCAACCAGGGCCGTTAGCCGGTCGGTCTCCTGGATGATGATATTGGTATATTCAAGTAGTGGCGCATTATCCAGTTCCCGTGAAAGCAATTGTGCTGAACCCCGAATACCCCCCAGGGGATTTTTAATTTCGTGAGCCAGACCGCGGATCATTTGCCGTGTTGTGTCCTGATGGGAGCGAATGGCCTCGTCCCGATCGATTCGAAGGTAACGGTCGAGGGGATGAACCTCCATCAACAGCCGGGGTTGTTCGTCTTCGTTGACGGGGGTCACGGTATAGTCGACCGTCTTCGTGCCACCGCTGTTAAGTTTTATCTCGGCCTTGCGACGTGTATAGGGTTGACCGGTCTGAATGGCATCGTACATGACAGATTCGAGTTCCCGGGTCTCTGCAAATAGCTCGGAGACGGGCTGTCCGCACGAGCGGGTCCCGGAAATTTCCAGCAGGCTTTCGGCCGATGGGTTGATAAAACACAGCTTCAACTGATGGTCCAAAAATAATAGTGCCGTACTGAGGTTGTCGAGAATGCTCTCGTTCATGGATGCGGTAATTTCCACTTTGGCCTGGCTTCCTTGATGCGTAGTGCACAGGATGCAAAAACTGAACCAGCTATGAATGACGGCTATGGCCCGGTACAAGGGCCCTATGATATTCGATATCCGGATTCAATGCACTATTTTGGTGCATTGGTTCAAAGGTACGGGAGTGTGGACCTACGAAAGGGGGTTTACCGGCTTTTGCGTCCTTGCGGATGCCGAATCGAGTGTCGCAACAGGTGTATGGTCACCGCCGGGCTGATTTTAACAACCTCATCGTTTTCGTCGACGATTCGCACCTGCAACCGGTGGGTTCCACGATCCACATTGGCGAGCTGTAATGGCCCGGGCCCCCGTATTTCACGGTATACAGCGCCATCCATGAGCAACTGCAATGTGTGTCCGTCTGCCGGCGAGGGCGATATCTCGTAGCTGACCTCAACGTTGCCGGGATTGCTGCGTATGGATTCATCGTTGCCGGGAGCAGTGATTCTCAGGCGCTTATAGGATATCTCGTCTTGCTCGTCGCTGCTGGACCGATTCTGATTGTTATAGCGCTGAATCAGCCCGTCGGATGAGTAGGTTGCGGGTTCCTCCACTTTGACTTCTACCGCTCCCTCGGTGGCCTCATCGGAGAACACAGGTGCACCACTTGCATCTTCGGTTTTGTAGATGGTCGTGCCCCTGGTCTTGCTGTCTCCTTCCGCGGCCTGGCCGGTTGAAACCCATGCCATGACAACAAGAGCAGTGACAATTGAATAGTTGATCGATGTTTTCATATCACCCTCTTGAAGCTTCCTGATAGATAGACAGCATTGGTCCGGAAAAGGTCCAGAAAGGCGACATATTGCAGCATTAACGGGATAAGCGGGAAAACCAACCCGGGGCCAGGTGCCCCGGGCTTCCGGTGGGCCGATCAGACGCTGTAGTACATGGCAAACTCGACCGGGTGGGTCGTGGAGTTCAACTTTTCGACTTCTTCCATCTTCAGGTCGATATAGCCGTCGATCATGCCGTCGGTAAAGACATCGCCCTGTTTCAGGAAGTCGCGGTCGGCGTCGAGATGGTCCAGGGCCATTTCAAGCGACGAACATACCGTCGGCACATCCTTCATTTCTTCCGGTGGCAGGTCATACAGGTCCTTGTCCAGCGGGTCGCCGGGTTCGATTTTATTTTTGATGCCATCAAGACCGGCCATCAGCATCGCGGCGAACATCAGATAAGGGTTGGCCGCAGGGTCGCCGAATCGGACTTCAATACGAACGGCCTTGGGGCTGCCGCCCTGAACGTACGGTATTCTGATTGCAGCAGAACGGTTACGAGCGGAGTGCACCAGCAACAGCGGTGCTTCGAATCCTGGAACCAGACGTTTGTACGAATTCGTTGTAGGGTTCGCGAAGGCGTTGATTGCACGTGCATGCTTGACGATACCACCTATATACCACAGCGCTTCCTGGGACAGATTGCCATAACCTTCGCCGGCAAATACGTTTTTGCCGCCTTTGGAGATGGATTGGTGCAGGTGCATGCCATTACCGTTATCCCCGACCAATGGCTTGGGCATAAACGTAGCCGTTTTACCGAAAGCATGGGCCACGTTGAGCACGCAGTACTTGTATATTTGAACTTCATCGGCCTTCTTGACCAGTGTGTTAAACCGGGTACCTATTTCTGCCTGGCCTGCTGTGCCGACTTCGTGGTGATGCAGTTCGATGTCCAGCCCCATGGCTTCCATGGTCGCGCACATGGCATTGCGAAGGTCCAGGTGAGAGTCGACCGGAGGTACGGGGAAGTAGCCACCCTTGACGCCGGGACGATGGCCGAGGTTGCCGCCTTCAAACTCGTGGGAAGACATCCAGGCCGCTTCCTCGGACTGGATTTGATACATGGCGCCACCGATTTCCGCGTGATATTTCACATCGTCGAAGATAAAAAATTCCGGCTCGGGACCGAAATAGGCCTCGTCCCCTATACCCGTGGACTCAAGATAGGCCTCGGCGCGGCGTGCTATAGAGCGGGGGTCGCGTTCGTAACCTTGTAGTGTGCTGGGTTCCACGATGTCGCAGCGCACATTAATAGTAGCGTCTTCGCTAAAGGGGTCCAGAACGGCTGTGGAGTCGTCCGGGAGAAGAATCATGTCGGACTCGTTGATGGGCTTCCAACCGGCGATGGAGGACCCGTCGAACATGGCTCCATTCTCGAAAAATTCTTCGTCGATCTTGGCGGCACTGTTGGTGACGTGCTGTTCTTTGCCGCGTGAGTCGGTAAAGCGCAAGTCCACCCACCTGACATCGTTATCTTTGATCATTTTCAGAGTTTTCTCTGACATCTAGCTGGTCCTCCAATGGGTTGTACTGAAATTTCTAAAATCGTGCCCAAGTAATGAGCAAGGTTTGTGCCACTCCGTTCAGTGGCCTGGCCGTCGGGTTTGTGGGCGCTGGCTTCATATGAGATGCATCTGTCTGTGCGATTATAGTGCAGATTCCTGCCGTATGCCCTGTTTTTGTGCGTT
>JBBDSF010000205.1:0-2722 GCA_040905125.1 Pseudomonadales bacterium
GCGTGTAGCCGATTGCCTGGAGGGACCTTCAGATCATCGACCCGTACGGCCAAATTTATATACTCCAGTTTGCGAGCTGCTCGTTTTGCCACCTCTGATGGGAATCTTTTGGCCTTGCCGTACGTGAAAAGATCATAGGTCCGTCGGTCGGCAAAAGTCTTGATCATGCCTAATAGTAATGTGTCACGTGACACATGTCAAGACCCAATGTCAGCCGGCTAACGACGGAGTGAACTGCGGAGTGGAGCGCCAGCGAAACTCCGTCAGCGCCGCTCACTTGTTGGCTCACCCTCCTCCCACTCAGTAAACGCCTCCAACTCATCCCGAATTTTACTCATCACAAACGCAATCACCGTGGCATCATCCAAAAAACCAAATATCGCGATAAAGTCGGGAATCACATCGAACGGCATGACAAAATAAATGATCGCAGTCATCACCAGTATCAACGTCCGCCAGCTAACCCCCGGATACTCGCCACTCTTCCATGCGCGCATCAACCGGAACAGGCGCATCAGGTCGTTCCAGGCATCGCCGAGGGCACTTTTCTTACGGCCGGCCTTTTCCGTGGCGCGGTCCAGAAGCGCCGATGTTTTCTCCTTGTCTTTGAGAATTTCACCGGCCTGACGGCGCGCGGTTTTAAAGCCCCTGGGCGCGTCCTCAAAATCCTCGTCTTGCGGCGCCCTGATAAAATTTAGAATCCAGCGCGCAATGACGCCTTCATCGGTTTCCTCTTCCAGCGAGGCAATGCCTTCATTAAATTTGTCTTCGCCCAGTATGTCGCGGCGCATCTCCATCAGCGCCCTGGAATACCCCCTGACGAATTCCGGGTGGCCCTGAAACGCAAGAATGTGGTTACCGATCCTGAACATGGCAACAGGGCAAAAGTCGCTGATCGCAAGCAGTTCCGCCTGGCGGGGCAATTCTGTGACCTGATCCTGGTGACTGACGATGACCGCGAAGTCGGACAAAGGCGGATCCATGAACCCCTCATTCCTGACGAGACGGCTATGGTGAACACCGACTCCCCACCCCTTATCGGCCGCTTCCACCTTGCCGCCAAGTGCATGCGCGATCATCTGATGCCCGTAACAAATACCGATCAAGTTGCTCCGGGCTTTATCCAGCGTTACAACGAAATCACGAAGCCGATGGATCCAGGGCTCATCGTCATAGACGCTTTTCTTGCTTCCGGTAATGATCCAGGCATCGCACTCATTGACACGTTCAGGATACTCGCCCTGAACCACGTCATAGGTACGAAACTCTACAGGCTCGTCGGCCACGCCACCAAGCAGGCGCTCGAACATATAAGGATAATCGCCGAACTCGCCCTGGAACCGATCCAGTACCGAGTCCGCCTTCAAAATGCCAATAATCAAAGCGCTTTACCTCGAAGCACGCCATCCACATCGGCCAGGCCAAGCTTGACCCGGTCGATTCCTTCATCCCGGTATGTAGCAATCAGTTCTTCAGCTGACTTCATCTCGACTTACCCCTCTGCCGGGCACCCGAATGTTTTGTACCAGTTGTCGAATATTCTCGGGGGGTGCCGGCGTTACTCTCGAGACAACGAGCGATACAGCGAAGTTGAATATCATGCCCAGCGTGCCGATACCTTCCGGTGAGATGCCGAACCACCAGTGTTCCGCGTTGTCGAGTTCCGGTGCGATAAACTTGAAATAGACAATATAGCTAAAGGTAAACGTGAGCCCGGTGATCATGCCCGCGATGGCACCTTCCTTGTTCATCCGTGTATAGAATATTCCGAGCAGGATAACAGGGAAAAAGCTGGCGGCGGCCAGACCAAACGCAAAGGCCACCACCTGCGCCACAAAGCCCGGCGGGTAAATCCCGAACAAACCGGCCACGGCAACCGCCACCGCGGCTGCAATACGCGCGAACAGCAGTTCCTGCCGGTCACTGATACCGGGCATCAAGGTACTTTTCAGCAAGTCGTGGGATATGGCCGTGGATATCACCAATAACAGTCCCGCCGCGGTGGACAACGCCGCCGCCAGACCGCCGGCCGCTACCAGGGCAATCACCCAGTTGGGCAGATCGGCAATCTCGGGATGGGCCAATACAATAATGTCGCGATCAATGTATAGCTCATTGTCATTGTCGGTGGGCGTGTTGGTAAGCAATCGCTCACCATGTCGACCTCGCGAGTCAAGAAAGTCCGGCGCCGTTGGCGAAAGCGCCTCGCCACCCCGATATTGCACCCTGCCATCGCCGTTCTTGTCGATCCAGGCGATCAGACCGGAGTCCTCCCACTTGTTGAACCAGGAAGGCGCCTCCGTATAGACCATGTTGTCCACGTTGTTGATGATATTGATACGGGCAAAGGCCGCCACCGCCGGGGCCGTGGTATATAACAGGGCAATAAAAATCAGCGCATAGCCGGCAGAAATTCGCGCGTCCCGAACTTTCGGTACTGTGAAGAAGCGAACGATCACATGAGGTAAGCCAGCCGTCCCGGCCATCAGCGCCATGGTAATAAAGAACATGTCTATCGTGGATTTACTGCCATCAGTAAAAGTATCCATGCCCAGCTCCGTGGTGAGACCATCCAGGCGATCCAGCAGATACATACCCGAGCCATCGTTGATCGTGCTGCCCAGGCCCAACATGGGTAGCGGATTACCGGTCAGCATCAGGGAAATGAAGATAGCCGGCACCAGATAGGCAAATATCAGCACACAGTACTGGGCAACCTGGG
>JBBDSF010000206.1:0-8609 GCA_040905125.1 Pseudomonadales bacterium
AAACAAGTTCCCCTGACAGGACCCGTCCTCCACCAGAACCTGGTGTTCATGAATAATGTGGGCTAAAACTCTTCTTCCAGCAGACGATAATCTGTTTCAGTCATACCCAGCCTGAGATAGGTACGCCGTGCCCGTTCATTTTCCTTTTCCACGTACAGGCGCAGACCGCAAACGTCTGACCTCGAGCGTGCTTCATGGCTTACATGGGAATAGAGTGCGCTAAACACGCCTTTACCGCGCGACCCGGGCGCGACATAGACACTTTGAATCCACCAGAACATGCCATTGCGCCAGTCACTCCATTCGGTGGTGACGAGCAGACATCCAACAACGGCTCCCGCAACCCGGGCGACCAGATAAAAACCAAGGTCTTTATTTTCAAATACGGACGTGACGCCCGACAGCAGTGTCGAGTGGTCGAGATCCTTGTTTTCGGTCTCGAGCGCCATCGCCTGGTTGAAATCCGCAATGACTGCGGCGTCCTCCGGGCGGGCAAAATTTACCTCAATATGGTTTCCGCTATTGTCCGGTTCGCGGTCGCTCACGTTTGCTTCCCTTTCAGATGTTGATCGAAAAAACGATCCATGGTGCCGAAGCGGTGAAGGTTGATGGCCTGGCCGGACAGCCCATGCTTTGCGCCCGGGTATGTCATCATGTCGAATGGCATGTTGGCATCCTGAAGGTGCTTGAACAAGCGGGTGCTGTGAGTGAACAGTACATTGTCGTCCGCCATGCCATGAATGATCAGCAGTTTGTCTTCTAATTGGTCAAGATACTTGAAAACCGCGCTGTTCTCGTAGGCATCGTGATTAACCTCCGGGTTACCGAGATACCGTTCCGTGTAGTGTGTATCGTACAGGCGCCAATCGCTCACCGGCGCCACACTGACGCCAGCCTGAAATCTGCCTGGCGCCTTTGCCATCAGCATCAAGGTCATATAGCCGCCGTAGCTGTGGCCAAAGATACCAATAGCGCTGGAATCCACCCAATCCAGACGCTCCAGGAATTGTGTCCCGACCAGCTGATCCGCGATCTCGACCTTGCCGAGCTGGCCATGGATCGGATCCTCGAAAGGCTTGCCGCGATTACTGCTACCACGATTATCAAGCTGAAAAAGACCGTAACCGCGACTGGCCATATAGTGATGCCAGGGTGGAATCCACTCATGGGTTACGCGTTGTACACCTGGACCGCCATAGACGGTCACGATAACCGGATATTTAGCACCGGCCTGTCGGTTGACGGGTTCGATCAAACGGTAGTACAGCGTCTGGCCATCCTCCGCCGTAAGTTCACCAAAGTGCACTGTGCCGCGAGAGTTCCTGTAAGGATAAAATGGATGTCCCTTTTCGATTCGATTAGCAGCAAGTTCACCGGACATCTTGCCGTTGATTTGCCTGATGGTCACGCCGGGCGGCTGATCTACGCCTGAGTGACGATCAATAAAGTGCGTGGACGTTCGGTCAAGCCCGACCTGGTGGCTGGCTCCGGGCGAGGTAAGGCGGCGGGGCTCTCCGGGGTTATGTAGATCAACTGTATAGAGATGACATTCAAGCGGAGAGTCGTAATAGCCGCTAAAGTACACCTGCCCGGATTGCTCGTCCACGGAATGAATTTCCGAGACCATCCACTTCCCGTCGGTCAATTGGCGTTCAATGGTGCCGTCACGTCCGACCAGATACAGGTGCCGGTAACCCGTCCGCTCGGATCCCCATATAAATTGAGTTGAATCTTCGAGGCACCAGAAAATGTCGTGCAGGTTGATCCATGTGTCACTGGTCTCGGTCAAAACGGGCGTCTGTACCTGAGTGTCGATGACGCAAAGACGCAGCTCCAGCGACTGTTGGTTACGAGATTGAATTTGGACGGCAAGTTCCTGGCTATTGGCCAGCCAATTGACCCGCGCAATATAGCTATCCGTATCGCGATCGAGATCGATCCAGCGGGTCGCCTTGTCATCGACACTGATGACACCGAGCTTGACAATTGCGTTGTTGGTCCCTGTGAACGGGTAACGTTGATCGAATACGGAAAACGACTCTGCGTCTATCTCAAACCGTTGTGATTTCTGTACGGGTGATTCATCGGTTTGCAGGTACGCGATGTGCCGGCTGTCCGGTGACCACCAATAACCGTCAAAGCGGTGCATTTCTTCCTGCGCGATAAACTCCGCAAGGCCGTTCGCTATATCGCCCCCGCCATCGGCTGTCAGTGGAACCGGAGCCCAGGTATCGAGATCGAAAAGGTACAGGTTTTTATCTCGAATAAAACTGAGATAACGACCGTCCGGTGAAAACTTGATATCCGTCTCGAACGTGGTGTCATCCGTCAATTGTTGCAGCGGCGATTCGGCGTCAAAATGATACAAATACAGGTTACCGTCAAGCGGGAACGCCATGGATCGTCCGTCAGGAGAAACAATATGCTCGACGATTCCGGCATGGCTAATGCGCTTACGTTCGCGGCGGGCTTTTTCTTCGTCGGATAAGGTCTTTGCTCGCAGACTGAGCTCATTGGCGTCAACAAGCAAGGTTGACTCGCCCGTGGCCAGATGATGTTGCCACAAGTGCAAGGTGTGTGCGTCGTCGGTACTGCTTTGAAGGAACGTTATGGAGTCTCCGGTTGGCGACAACTTAATATTGCCTGGTACGGAACCATTCAGGTCCGGGGAACCGAAAAGACGTTCGAGAGTGAGCTGAGTCATGGGCCTAATGTTTCAAAAGCATGGCGGGTGAGATTAAACGGAGATTCGTCGATGATCGCAACATTGTCTTCGATTCTGATGCCGCCATAGGGAATAAATTCTTCAACGCGGGGCCAGTTCACGCTGCTTGCGTGCTCCGATTGTTTTAGCTCGTTCAGGAGCATTGGAATAAAGTATAAACCGGGTTCAATCGTAAATACCTGACGATCTTCTATCGGGCGAGTCAATCGCAAGGCGGGCCAGGCCTCCGGTGGGGGTTGCTGATGACCTCCGGGCGTAGCCTGGTGGCCGCCAACGTCGTGGGTTTGCAGTCCCAGAAAATGTCCCAGGCCGTGGGGCAAAAACGTGAACGTTAGCCCAAGTTCTACCATGGATTCGGGCGTCATATCGACAAACCGGAATTCTCGTAACAAATTGGCAAGTCGCAGATGCATCTGTCGATGTAATTCGACATAGCTCACGCCAATCGAAATATCGCCAACGAGGGCCCGTTGTTGCTCGTCGAGACTATCAATTAGCGCTTGAAACTCATCATCTTTGAACGCGTATGTCCTGGTAACATCTGCAGCATAGCCATTGTAGTTTGCACCTGCATCGATAAGCATGGAGTGAATTTCGGGAGGCGGCGACAGGTCATAGTGCTGGTAATGAAGTACCGCGCAATGTTCGTTCAATGCAACGATACTGGAGTAAGGGGTTTGATGTTCCCGATGTCGAATTGTGCCCAAATATGCATGTTGTATATCGAATTCCGATTGATGGGTTCTGAATGCCGACTCGGCGGCACGATGGCCCCGTACAGCCTGGTCATTGGCCAATTGCAAACAGGCAATTTCATAATCTGTCTTGTAGGCCCGTTCATAGTGGACAGCGTTAAGTATGTGCTCGGGATTGATTTGACCGAAGCCCCACGCCTGCGCCAGATCGTTTTCTTCGCCAATGAAAATTAGTGATGCTGTATTACCCATGGCAGTGAGTGCATCATCAAGCATCGCTACAGTACGTATTTCGAATTGATCGACCCAGAAACCCTGCGGATCATCCGGGGATTGATGCCAATAGTCCCTGGGCTGATGGAATAGCAATAATGGCCGTTGCCCCGGTTTGATCACGAGGAAAGACTGGTCGTTATCTATAACCGGAAGCCAGGACTTGAAATGCGGATTGGTCTTGAACGGGTAAGGGTGATCGTCAAGAAACGCCGTTTTCACCGTGCCCGATGATATGACGAACCCTTCCATGCCGTCGCTGTTGCAGCTGGACAGGACATCCTCATAGAGCTTCCGGTACCTTTCAACGTGTGCCGGATAGAGCTTTTCAATATCCGTTACAACATCTGGCATCTTGTCCTCCAATACGTTCGGTCGACGAGCCGTAGGCCGGAATTCAAGCTTACGCGCTGATGTCCGGCAATCTACCCGACATTCAGTCGTTAACGCAATCCGCGGATGCCAAATGTGAATGGCGGGCCATTGGCCGAAATGATAGTAACCACTTTTTCGTGTCTCGTTACAGTGGTGATAGACTGTCGGCCATCACAGACCGATGATGCAAGAGGGAACGCACATGGAATTATTGGCTATTATTAGTATGTTGGCGCTGATCGAATTCATCATTTTTGGATTTCAGGTGGGTGGCGCACGCAGTAAGTATGGAATCGACGCACCGGCTACCGGCGGCAACGAAATGTTTGAACGTTACTACCGTGTGCATTACAACACGCTGGAACAATTGATTGTATTTTTACCCTCACTCTGGGTGTTTGGTTATTATGTGGGGCAGTTTTGGGCGGCGGGACTAGGAGTCGTCTATTTGATTGGCCGGGTCATTTATGCCGTCTTGTACATCAAGGAGCCGGCCCGTCGTGCCGCGGGCGTTCTAATCTCGATGTTACCCTGTTGGATATTGGTGCTCGGTGGTCTCGTTGGTGCCTGCTGGCGTTTGTTTGGCGCCTGACAAGCACCTGTTCGCATGAAGCGCCCCATGGTGCTCAGGGCGTTGTCGTGATATATATAACGCCTTGATTTTCGCGGCCTCGGCACCGGGTTCGCTGTACTATTTTTATCAGGAGGCAAGATGGTTTCGATCGATTATCAGGCACCGCATACAATTCAAGAGGCGGTATCTTTGCTGGCCAATGCCGACATGCCTGCCCGGATACTCGCGGGTGGAACTGATCTCATTATTCAGCTGCGGGGTCAGTTCAAGGTGCCTCACCTTATCGTCGATATCAAACGTATTGACGAAATGATGCAGGCCAGTTTGGACGACGAGGGACTCAAGCTGGGCCCATCAATGAGTTGCGCGGCTTTATCAGAACGGGAGGACATCAAGGCGGTGTATCCCGGTCTGGTTGAGGCGGCGTATTTGATCGGTTCCACTCAGATCCAGGGGCGTGCCTCCGTTGGCGGAAATCTGTGTAACTCGTCACCCGCTGCGGATACGACCCCCGCATTGATCGCCGTGGGTGCCCGGTGCGTCATCGAAGGTCCGAACGGCGAACGTGAGGTTGCGGTGGAAGATTTCGTTACCGGCGTCGGAGAAAATTGCCTGGAAAAAGGAGAGTTGCTCAAGCAGCTCAGAGTACCCGCACCGTTGCCGGGATCGGCAGATGCGTACCTGCGATTTATTCCGCGTACGGAGATGGATATCGCGGTTGCGGGCGCTGGTGTGAGTGTTACCCTTGATAAGGACGGTAATTGCACGGCAGCTCGTGTTGCGATCGGGGCGGTTGCCCCGGTGGCGCTGCTGGTCCCCGAAGCTGCGGACGCCCTGATCGGCACAAGGATCGATGACGAGGCCTTGCAGCGTGCCGCGGATGCCGCGAGTGCGGCGGCTAATCCGATCACCGACCGCCGAGGCACTGTCGAATATCGCCGGCATGTGGTCGGAGTTCTAACCAAAAGAGCCGCCAAGATCGCGGCTCAGCGCGCGAAGGAGAAGTAAAGATGCCAAAAGCGCATGTAACAACGATCGTTAATGGCTATGAGGTCGAATTTCTCTGTGAACCCCATGAAACATTACTGGACGTCCTGCGTAATAGTCTGAATCTGACGGGTACCAAGGAAGGTTGTAGCACCGGTGATTGCGGTGCCTGTTCGGTCACATTGGATGGCCGTCTCGTGTGCTCATGTCTCGTCCTCGCGCCTGAAGTTGAGGGCCGCGATATAGGTACCATAGAAGGTATTGCTGACAAGGAACATCTGCATGTGATTCAACAAAAGTTTTTGGAACACGCGGCTCTGCAGTGCGGCATCTGTACACCGGGTTTAATCGTGTCGACCAAAGCGCTGCTGGAAGAGAATCCCGATCCGACCGAGGAGCAAGCACGATACTATCTGGCGGGTAACCTCTGCCGTTGTACCGGATATGACAAGATTATTCGAGCTGTACTCGATGCAGCCGAGACCATGAGAGCTGAAACGCTGAAAGAAGGAGCCTGATCGTGAGTGAAGCGCGGCAATTCAAATATGTAGGTCAGCGATCGATTCGTCCTGATGGTTTCGACAAGGTGACAGGGCGTGCCAACTTCGGCGCGGATCTGTCGTTACCAGGCATGATCTGGGGCAAGATATTGCGCAGTCCCCATGCCCATGCATGGATCAAGAGTATCGATACATCGAGAGCCGAGGCGCACCCCGGTGTCATGTCTGTGGCTACATTCGATGATATGGCGGCTGTATCCTCCGAGTCCATATCAGCCGGCGAGGGCGCCACTGACTTACGTGATCTGGCGCGCAACTGTCTGGCGCAAGACAAGGTGCTTTATCACGGTCACGCGGTGGCGGCAGTAGCAGCAAGAACAGAGAGGATCGCTGAAGAAGCGCTTGACTTGATCGATGTGCAATACGAAGTGCTGGCGCCGGTCATGGACGTTCGTGATGCCATGGAGGCGGGCGCCCCTGTCCTGCATGACGATATGTTTACGGAAGGGTTGCCGGAAACACCGGAGAAGCCATCCAACATTGCCACACGCGCCGAGCTGAAAAAGGGCGACGTGGAACAGGGTTTTGCCGAAGCGGATCTGATTATAGAGCGGGACTTTTATACCCCGACGGTTCACCAGGGCTACATTGAACCTCATGCCTGTACCGTGCGCTACGATCCCGACGGGCAGTCAATGGTGTGGTGTTGTACTCAGGGTCATTTCGATGTGCGGGCAAGTACTTCACGGTTATTGGGCATCGAACTCAGCAAATTGAAAGTCATTGCCAGTGAAATAGGCGGCGGCTTTGGTGGCAAGACTACGATCTATCTGGAACCGGTTGCCCTGATACTGTCAAAGAAATCCGGACGGCCGGTCAAAATGGTGATGGATCGTGATGAGGTCTTTCGTGCTTCCGGTCCGGGTTCGGCGACGCGTAATCACGTCAAGATTGGTGCAAAGAAAGACGGCACGATCACCGCCATGCAGGCAAAACTGTGTTACGAAGCGGGTGCCTTCAAAGGTTCGCCCATGATGCCTGGATGCATGAGCATTTTTACTCCCTACGATGTTGAAAATGCCTATGTTGAGGGTTACGACGTTGTTGTTAACAAGCCCAAGGTCGCAGCCTATCGTGCACCCGGCGCTCCTCAAGCGGAGTTTGCCGCGGAAACAGTTGTCAATGAATTGGCCGCGGAACTTGGTATCGATCCCATCGATATGCGTCTGAAGAACGCGGCGAAAGAAGGCACACAGACCTTATATGGGCCCAAGCTTAAACCCGTCGGGCTAGTGGAGTGCCTCGAAGCCGCGAAGAATTCTGATCATTACAAGTCAGCCCTGAAAGAGAACCAGGGTCGGGGTGTGGCTTCTGGCTTCTGGTTCAATATCGGCGGTCCATCCAGCGTGATCATCAATATGCATCCTGATGGAACCGCAACTGTCGTTGAGGGTTCTCCGGATATCGGTGGCTCTCGCGCATCCATGGCGCTCATGGCAGCAGAAGAGCTGGGTCTGTCGCTGGAGAAGATCAATCTGATTGTCGCGGATACGGAAAGTCTTGCTTATAGCGCGACGACCGGTGGCAGCCGGACCACCTTTGCTACAGGCATGGCGGTTATCGAAGCTGCCCAGGATGCAGTTCAGCAGATGAAGGAGCGCGCAGCGTCGGTGTGGAACGTCACCGCAGAACAGGTGGATTGGGTTGACGGCGTCGCAATCAATACCACGGGAGATGAAAAGCTCACGGCAGCAGAGATCTGTCAGGGTGCTGATCGAACCGGCGGTCAGATTTCCGGTCGGGGCAATATCAATGCCCGGGGAGCGGGACCAAGCTTCGCCGTCCATATCGCCGATGTCGAAGTGGACAAGGAAACCGGATACACCCATGTTGTACGTTATACCGCGATTCAGGATGCGGGCAAGGCGATCCACCCAAGCTATGTGGAAGGCCAGTTCCAGGGTGGTGCGGTCCAGGGTATTGGCTGGGCGCTCAATGAGGAGTACATCTATAACAAAGATGGCGTGATGGAAAACCCCGGCTTTCTGGATTACAGAATCCCGCTCGCATCGGATTTACCGATGATCGACACGATAATTGTCGAGGTGCCCAATGCCTTCCATCCTTTCGGTGTACGTGGCGTGGGTGAAACCGGGATCGTACCGCCGCTCGCAGCCGTAACCACGGCGGTCGGCCAGGCGATCGGTGTCGCTATGTATGAGTTACCCTGTTCGCCGCCGAAGATCATCAAGGCGATCAAGGACGCTGCGGCATAGCCATGGCGCAAGTTGTCTTCTCCAGCGAACTGCAGCGTTACACGGGAGGAGAAACAGAGACCACAGTATCGGCCACCTCCTACCGGGAACTGCTGGAGGAATTGGTTAATCGCTACGAGGATCTTGAATCAGAAGAGCTGATGAAGATGGCCGTGGCCATCGATGGTGAAATCATTCACGATCCCCTGCTTGAATCCGTTGGCC
>JBBDSF010000206.1:8709-16570 GCA_040905125.1 Pseudomonadales bacterium
CGCCAACCTTCCAGGGCAAGGTCAGGTTATTGGCTGTCTCGAAAGCCTTGATAATATCCAGAACGGAATACCCGGTACCCGTGCCCAGGTTATAGGCCACCAGGCCGGGTTGCTGCTGCAGCTTGTCAAGCACGGCCAGATGTCCCTTTGCCAGATCGACCACGTGGATATAATCTCGAATGCAGGTGCCGTCAGGGGTTGGATAATCGTTGCCAAAAACGGTAAGAGCCTCCCGCTTGCCGACCGCCACCTGCGTTATGAAGGGCAACAGGTTGTTGGGAATGTCGGTGGGATCCTCGCCAATCTCGCCACTTTCATGAGCGCCGGCGGGATTGAAATATCTGAGCAGGGCCACATTAAAGTTCTGTCGAGCAGCGCAGACATCGGCCAGTATTTTCTCGATCATCAGTTTGGTCCGCCCGTAGGGATTTGCGGCGTCCACGATCTGGCATTGCTCATCGATGGGAATTCGCTCGGGTTCCCCGTATACAGTGGCAGATGAGCTGAATACGAGATTATTGACGCCATAAACGAGCATAGCGTCAACGAGGTTGATCGTCGCGCCAATATTGGTGCGATAATAATCCAGTGGTTTTTCCACTGATTCGCCAACGGCTTTTAGGCCCGCAAAGTGGATCACGGCATCAAATTGTTCGTATTCAAAGACGCGGTTCAACTGTTCAGCTTCGCATAGATCCACTTGATGAAATGTTATTGTCTTGTTGGTGAGACGTTCGACCCTTTTTATTGCTTCGACTGAACTGTTGGCGAGATTGTCCATCACGGTGATCTCGTGTCCCGCCTTCAAATATTCCACTGCCGTATGACTGCCGATATATCCGGCGCCACCTGTCAAAAGAATTTTCATCGCCCGGTCCCGAGTTCAATGCCAAGATGGTCTGATAGCTCATCGAGGGCTGCTGCAGGGTCGATAACTTTAATGGTTTTCATACCAAGGGCTCTTGCGGGCTTGAGGTTGATGCCAAGGTCGTCCAGGAAAACCGCTTCAGCCGGTTCGACCGCCAGCATCTCGCAAGCGATCTCGTAAATTTTCGGGTCGGGCTTTCTGATGCCAACCTTGCTGGATTCTATCACTTGATCAAACAGCTCCATTATGGCGGCAAAATGGCTCGCGCGCTCGGCATCCCTGGCCATCCCGGGCCCTGTGCCGGTGTTCTTGACGTTATTGGTAATACACCCCAGTTTGAACCGGGGTTTTATAACATGCAGTGCGTGCACCATTTCCGGGCGCAGGTCGCCTGACAGCAGTTCCAGGACCTGCCTTCCTCTCACCTCATAGCCCATTTCCCGCGTTTCCTGGGCGAACAGTTCATCGAACTCGTGGACATCTATCTGGTTGCTTTCGAGTTTTGCCCAGGCGTTGTATTCAGGGTTGGTCGCGTTGATTAAACGGATATAGTCCTTTGGCAGGTCGTTTGCTGCTTCGAAGCGATTGAATGCTTCGAAAGGGCTGGTCGTGATGACGCCGCCGAAGTCCCACAGTACTGCTTTAATCATCCTGTACGCTCTCTGGTTTGTTCTGTCCCATTAGCCGACGTTGAATTCGAACGTTGCGGATTCAGGTCGTGCCAGACCTCTTTGCGAAGATTTGATGGCCTCGATCAGGAGTCGCACGTTAGCTGAATCGGGCAGTTCCTCCTCAACCTGTGCGACTGCGTCTTCCAGCCGCAATTCCCGCATGAAAAGAATGCGAAAGGCCTTGCGCACCTCGGCGATATCTTCTGGCGAGTAGCCGGCACGTTCCATGCCGACCTTGTTAATAACGCGCATGTGGGCGGGGAATCCTTCGGCAATCGTGAAAGGCAGCACATCCTGGATGACCCGGCACATGCCGCCGATCATGGCCGCGCGGCCCACATGGCAGAACTGGTGAATTGCGGACAGACCTCCGATATTGGCGTAGTCACCTATAGTGACGTGACCGGCCAGAGTGGCACTATGGCTCATAATGACATGATTACCGACTTCGCAGTTATGCGCCACATGGGACTGGGCCAATAACGCACAGTCGTCTCCGACGCTGGTTTTGCTGCCTTCCTCGGTACCACTGTGAACGCTGACAAATTCACGAATAATGTTGCGGTCACCAATCTCCGTGTAGGTTACGGTTCCTTCCTGGTACTTCTGATCCTGGGACTGAATGCCCAGGGTGACAAACGGAAAGATATTGCAGTCTTCGCCGACTGTTGTATGCCCATCGACGACAACGTGTGATTGCAGAGTTGTGTTTGCACCGATCGTGACATTGGGTCCCACTCTGCAAAAAGGGCCGACCACGGAGTTATCCCCAATGTTGGCATCCTGGTGTACGACTGCATGTTCATCTATTTTAATCATCTGTTTGTGTCCGGGCGTTGGTTAAACGGAATAATTAAGCCGCGTGCAGCGGCCGTTAGCCGCTAGCATGGGGCGCTCAAGCTTGTAAACAAAAAATGTGCAAATTCGTTCATTTTTCAGTCGGTCAATTTTGTTCCCTTTTGGGACCCTAATGATATAATTTCGTCCCTATTATTTCATTGATAAAGGTGAAGGGAGATAAGCCCGGCTAATCTCTTCTGTTTTATGGGGAATCAAAACACACCAGGACCCGCGCCTGATCGTTCCTTGGTCGAGCAACATTCCTTTACGAAGGAGGAACTAATCGAATGCGGGATGGGACGCCTGTTCGGTCCCGGCAGGGCGCATCTGCCCATTGACGAAATGTTGATGGTGGATCGAATTACCCGGATCAATGAGACCGGCGGTGCGCATGGCAAGGGACAGGTTCAGGCGGAGTTGGATATCAATCCTGATCTGTGGTTTTTCAGATGCCACTTTGTTGATGATCCGGTCATGCCCGGCTGCCTCGGGCTTGATGCCCTATGGCAACTGGTGGGGTTTTTCCTCGCCTGGAAGGGTAACTGGGGCTATGGTCGCGCGCTGGGTTGTGGCAAGGTCAACTTTCGCGGTCAGGTTCTACCGACGAACAAATTGGTACAATATGACATCAACATGGCCAGGGTTCGGGAGGGCAAGAACATAATGGGTGTTGCCGATGCCAGCGTATTGGTCGATGGCAGAACGATTTATACGGCGGAGGACATTAAAGTTGGCTTATTCGAGCCTTCCTCTTTGGAGAATTTCTAGGTGATGCTATGAGACGAGTTGTGATTACGGGGATGGGTATCGTTTCTCCCCTGGGCAACAATAATCAGGAAGTATTGAGCTCGCTGATGGAATGTAAATCCGGCATTAGCTATCAGGAGTCCTATAAGGAGATGGGGCTCCGCAGCCTCGTCGCGGGCAGCGTCGATATCGATACGGAAGCTCTGATCGACAGGAAACTCAGGCGATTCATGGGCGACGCCGCCGCCTATGCGTACATTGCCATGAAGGAGGCCATTGAAGACGCAGGACTTGAATCGGATGATGTATCGAATGAACGCAGCGGTATCGTCGCGGGTTCGGGTGGTGCATCCTCCTCCAATCTGACAGAGGCCTCGGATGTGCTTCGCGAGAAGGGGCTCAAGCGGATTGGTCCCTATCGCGTGACGCGTACCATGAGCAGTACCGTATCCGCGTGCCTGGCGACTCCGTTCGCCATCAAGGGCGTCAATTATTCCATTACTTCTGCCTGCGCAACGAGTGCTCACTGTATCGGTCATGCGGCGGAGTTGATACAACTTGATAAACAGGACATCGTCTTTGCCGGGGGTGGCGAGGAAGAACATTGGACGATGACGTCCCTGTTCGATGCGATGGGCGCTTTGTCTACATCGTACAATGACACGCCGGACCGCGCTTCCCGTGCTTACGATAAAGACCGGGATGGTTTTGTGATCGCCGGCGGCGGCGGGTTCTTCGTGGTCGAAGAACTCGAGCACGCCAAAGCTCGCGGTGCGACGATTTATGCTGAACTGGTTGGCTATGGTGCAACCTCAGATGGGGCGGATATGGTTTCACCGTCGACGGAAGGGCAGGTGCGCGCCATGCAAATGGCGTTGAAGACAACTGATGGCGCCGTGGATTATCTGAATACCCACGGTACGAGCACGCCCGTCGGCGATATAAGCGAGACCAATGGTATTCGTACCGTGTTTGGCGACCAGGTTCCTGCCATTAGCTCCACAAAGTCCCTGTCCGGCCATTCACTGGGGGCTGCCGGGGTCCACGAGGCGATTTATACGCTGATGATGCTGGATAATGATTTTATCTGTGAGTCCGCCCACATCGACAACCTCGATCCCGAGTTTCAAGATCTGCCTATTGTCCGGGAGCGTGTCGACAACGCAGGACTCAGGACGGTCATGTCCAACAGCTTCGGCTTTGGTGGCACCAATGCTGTGCTGGTGTTCCAGAAGCCAGCCTGAGTTTTATTAAGATCTTTACATTTTTCGCGAATTGTTAACCAAATCTTGATCTATCCTGCCTATCCCGCCCAGGGATGATGTGGTTGAATAGTGTCACATGCCAAAATTAAACCATGTGATGAGCACATTTAATGAGCAGAGTTAAGGTCGTTGTCATTGAAGACGAGCCCGATATCGTCGAAGTCATGAGCTATAACCTGAAGCGAGAGGGCTTTCAGGTCTCGACTTGCGTGCGTGGCGACGAGGGTCTCAATCTGGTAAGAAACACTTCGCCGGCGCTCATTATTTTAGACCTGATGCTTCCGGGAATAGATGGGCTATCCATTTGTCAGCAGCTTAAAAATGATCCGATTACGCGTGATATCCCGATTATTATCGTCTCTGCCAAGGGAGAGGAGAGTGACGTAGTCATTGGTCTTGGCCTCGGGGCTGACGATTACCTGGCTAAACCCTTCAGTCCCAGGGAGCTACTGGCACGAGTCAAGGCTGTACTGCGCCGCGGTCCGATTCGGGAAGATCAGCAGAAGGAGAGAATTGTTATCAAGGAGCTGGTTATCGATACCGCCCGCCATGAAGCCCGACTGAATGATGAACCTCTTAATTTAACGGCAACGGAGTTCAGGGTGCTCTATCAGCTTGCCTCTCACGCAGGTCGCGCGTTCACACGCGAGCAATTACTTAACCGCGTGGTGGGTGAAGGTGCAGTGGTGGTAGATCGCAATATCGATGTCCATATCAGATCGGTCCGCAAGAAACTCGGTGACTATGCCGCGATGATTCAAACCATTCGGGGCGTGGGTTACCGCTTCGTCGACCTGTAGGCGCTTGCGTGCTTCGATCTCGTTTCCTCTGGCAATTGGTCGCGTCTTTCGGCGCTGTCATTCTGGCCAGTACGCTCGTGTTCGGTTTCATTACCGCGACCCAGGTTCAAAGAGATACTCGAGAGCATATTGAGGAGTCCCTTCGAACACAGGCCGTCCTTCTGCGAGCATTATTTGCTTCCCATCTGAAAAGGAGTGACCCGATCTCATCTGGTGAGCTCGGTCGCTTGATGCAGGACATGGATTATCGCGTCACTATTATGGACCAGGCGGGTGTGGTGCTGGCGGATAACAGGAAAGCCCCTGGTCTGATGGACATCTATGCCGATCGGCCTGAGATTCTGATGGCCCAGTCCCATCAAGCGGGCGTGTCCGAGCGTTACAGTGAAACAGTTGATCAGAATATGCTGTATGTCGCCCTCTCCGTAGAAGAAAAAGATAACCTGTCAGGTTACGTCAGGGTGGGAGTGCCCCTTGTCAAAGTCGACGAACAGCTGACGACTTTGCGGAATCGGATATTGATCAGTGCGTTTTTGATAGCCGGGCTGTGCCTTCTGCTTGTATTTTACCTGGCCAGACGCTTTACAAAGCCATTATCCGAGATGACGAATGTAGCAACCCGCCTGGCCCAGGGAGAACATCATCTGCGGCTATCAGTTGATCAAGATGATGAAATTGGATGGCTCTCGAGTGCGCTGAATGAACTCGCCAGTGGTACCGAAGATCGCGTCGAGGCGTTAATGGCCAGCCGTAATCAATTGGCGGCTATTCTATCCGGACTAACCGAAGGCGTAATCGCCGTTGACCTCAAGCTGCGGATTGTACACATGAATGATGCCGCGCTGCACATGTTGGGGATAGACAACAACGATGTGATTGGCGCACCTTTGTGGGAGGTTGTTCGTGTCAGTGAGATCAATCAGGCGGCGGAAACCTGTTTGCGAGAGCTTACTGCGGACAACCGAACCCTGGTAATGAATGGCACATCGCTTGATGTATTTGCGACACCTTTGGCAGGCGAGGAGGTTAGCGAGGCTACCGGCGTGATTGTGGTATTGCAGGATGTTACTGAAATGCTGCATCTCGAGAAGGTAAGGAGCGATTTTGTGGCCAATGCTTCTCATGAACTTAAAACTCCGATATCGGCCATTCGCGGCCTGGTTGAAACAATCCTGGATGACCCCCGTATGTCTGCCGAGGTGTTAAACCAGTTTGCCGGGCGCATTAGCAATCAAGCCAAAAAACTCGACAACATTGTTCGGGATTTGATTCATTTATCACGCTTTGACACCTATGCACGCAAGATGTCGGTCTCCCGCGTGGATCTCTATGATCTTGTCTCGCAGCTTTACGCGTCGAAGAAAGACGATGCGCAGACAAAGAATGTGAGATTTCATCTGGAGTTGCCCGATGACAATGTGCTGGTCGAAGGTGACCAGCAAGCCTTGAGCCAGATGGTGGTCAATTTGGTGGACAATGCAATCAAATACACAGCCGAAAATGGTTACGTCATCTTGCGCCTCAAGACGCGAGGTCATGCCGCTATTGTTGAAGTTGAAGATAACGGCATGGGGATTGTCCCCGAAGAGCAGCAACGCATTTTTGAACGATTCTATCGGATAGATCGGGCTCGTTCGCGAGAGATGGGTGGCACAGGCCTTGGCCTGTCCATCGTTAAACACATTGCCCAGTCGCATCATGGCAGTGTCCACGTGGACAGCCAGCCAGGTAGAGGATCATTGTTTTCCGTCAGGTTACCCTTGATGGACCCGGATTAAAGACACAGAAGGCGATTCATAACGTACGCAGAATCTCACGCGCGGCATTGTGTCCCGGGATGCCTGTCACGCCGCCCCCGGGATGGCTACCCGAACCACACAGATACAGGTTGTCGAATTCGGTTTTGTATTGAGCCAGGCCAAGCCTGGGGCGCGCAGAGAACAGTTGGTCGAGGCTCATTCGGCCATGAAAGATGTCACCGCCAACGAGGCCGAATCGTTGTTCCAGATCCCGGGGTGAAAGAATCTGTCTTCCTTTGATGCTGGCTGCGAAACCGGGTGCCTGCTGTTCGACCGTATCGACGATAAGGTCCGCAACCGATTCCCGGTATTCATCCCATGCTTCTCCCAGTGCGGGATCGAACTGCTGGCAGAACAAACTGGCAACATGTTCACCGGGCGGGGCCAGGCTGTCGTCCACCAGGCTCGGTATCAGCATTTCGATAACAGGTTCGCTGGACCAGCCCAGATTTTTGGCATCGATAAACGCCGCATCCATATAGGCAAGAGACGGGGCGATTATAGTACCGCCTTGCAGACAGTGTTCCTGCATGCGAGCTTTAAAATGTGGCAGTTCTGACAGGGCAACATTCATCCGAAACGAGCCACTCTGACATTTGTATTGCTGGAAGTGGCGACGCGTACCGGCATCGACATGAGCAGGATCGATCAAATCAAGGTACAGAAGTTTCGGATTGATACCCACGACTACCAGATCGCCATCGAAGGTTTCGCCGCTGGCAAGGCGAACGCCCGAAGCCGTCTGTCGTTGAATCATAATTTCGCTTACCGCCGCGTCCGTGATCAGCTCCACACCCAGGCTTTCGGCTTCACGAGCCATGGCATCGGTAATAGCGCCCATGCCACCGACCGCGTGTCCCCAGATGCCGTC
>JBBDSF010000207.1:0-2702 GCA_040905125.1 Pseudomonadales bacterium
CACCCAGTATCAGGACACTGGCATCGGTGGCCGCGACCTTGTCTATCAGGTCAAACACCTCACGGATGGCACTGGACTCGCCAATGATCTGGCTGAAATCCGCTTCCAGTTTTTCACTCAGGGTCTTCTGGGTCTGTTCAAGCTGGTCGATTTTCTGCTTGGAGTGGCTCAGTGCCAGGCAGGTGTTAACAGTGCTCACCAGCTTCTCGTTATCCCAGGGCTTGACCAGAAAATCGGAGGCTCCCTGCTTGATGGCTTCCACGGCCAGATCGATCTCCCCGTAGGCGGTGGCCATGATGATCTGGGTATGGGGCGATAACTCCTTGATCATTTTCAGCCAGTAGAAGCCTTCCTCGCCACCGGTGAGGCCCTGGGTGAAATTCATGTCCAGCAGCACCACGTCGTAAAACTGCCGTTTGAGTTGGGCAATCATGTCGCTGGGGTTAAGCAGGCAGTGCACGCCGCGCTGTTTGCTTTTTAACAGCAGTTCCGCGGTTAGCAGTACGTCCTTGTCGTCGTCCACCACCAGGATCTGGCTGTGTTGGGGATTGGTCACGAGAGGCTTACCTGTGTTGTCCGCTTTCGGCCGCTGCGGTCTGGCTTGATTCTACCGACTGCAACCTGTGTTTCATAATGAAACACACTGAACGGTTGCCGGCCTTGTTTCAGCATAGCCGCGGGCTACGTAACTTGCTGAAAAATAGATTTAAAATTCAAGTAACTCCGGGCGGTTTATGTGCGTCTTAACCATGACACAACCTGCTACCCGTTATGGAGCAAGAATGACGCCAGGCTGTTTGGCCCGGGCTAATGCCGCCAGGTGGGGAGAAAATCCCCGATTCAGCGGGCAGGACGGCAGGGATAGCCGACAATTGTTTCGCATTGGAACAGCGTGATTGTTCCGGCCTGATACAGTTGCCCTGACGGGACGGGCCGGAATTTACTAAGTATCTGAAAAACAAAGAGAAAATTATTGGTATAAGTATTGCCGTGAATGCTAGGGATAATCAGGGAGCGCAAGCAATACGCTGAGCCTCCAGACAGGATAAAACGGCGGCGACGCAGATCCACATCAGCATGCGGACAATAGACCCGCCGCGGTACCCTCCACCATCAGACAACACAGGCAGGTATGCACAGTGATACTTAGAACCGAAGGTCTCATGAAGTTGTTTCGCACCGAAGAAGTGGAAACCACGGCACTGGATGAAGTGAATCTTAACGTGGAGGCAGGGGAATTCACCTCCATCATGGGACCGTCTGGCTGCGGCAAGTCGACGCTACTGCATATCCTGGGATTGATCGATAATCCGGATGGGGGCAAGTACTGGTTCCTGGACGAAGAGGTGTCCTCATACAGTGAGCGGCAACGGGCGCATTTGCGCAAGAACAATATTGGCTTTGTGTTCCAGAGCTTTAACCTGATCGATGAGCTGACAGTGTTCGAGAATGTGGAACTGCCGCTTATCTACACCAGGACCCCAAGCCATGAGCGCGCCGACAAGGTGGAAGCGGTACTGGAAAAGATGGACATGGCCCACCGCAGGAGCCATTTCCCGCAACAGCTCTCCGGAGGTCAGCAGCAACGGGTGGCCGTGGCGCGGGCCATCGTCAATCAGCCAAACCTGATCCTGGCGGACGAACCCACCGGTAATCTCGACAGTGAACATGGTGAAGAAGTGATGAAAATCCTCACTACCCTCAATGAAGAAGGCACAACCATAGTCATGGTGACCCACTCTGCCGAGGACGCCGCCGTGGGCAAGCGCATCGTCAGGATGCTGGACGGCAAGATCATCAGTGAAACGGAAAACACCAGGGAAGTGGCGTTTGCCTGATGGCAGTCGACACTGGTAGCTTCGCAAGCAGACTTTCGCAATAGCAGGGCACAGTAAGCGATATGGCAATGGATCGCAAAATCGAAAAGAAAAAACGGCCGCTCTGGCAGTGGCTGGGTATTGTTGCCGTGGTCGCGGGTGTTGGCTGGTTTGTCTACGGCTTGCTGGCCGATGCCTCGATCCGGACCTATCGCGTGCCCGAGGAACAACTGATCGTCTCAACCGTGGGATACGGGGCCTTCGAGGACATCATTCCCATTCGCGGGACCATCCAGCCCTTCAACAGCTTCTTCCTCGACGCCGTAGCCGGCGGCACAGTGGATGAAATTTATGTAGAGGAAGGTAGCTTCGTGGAAGCAGGAGAGCCTCTGCTGTTGTTGAGTAACAACGACCTGCGATTGAACGTGGCCAACACGGATACCCGCATCACGGAACAGATCAATAATCTGAGCAATATCATCGATGGCTTCGAGGCCAGAATTCTGCAAATCGAGCGCGAGTTAATCGAATTCCGCTATCGCATCACGGTTCTGGAACGCCAGAAGGGGCGCCAGGAACAACTGGTGACGCGTAACCTGGTTTCCCGGGAAGAGTATGACGCCACGGTGGATGAACTGGAGTACCAGCGTAGAATGCTGGCCAATGCCGAGGCGCGTTATGAGTTGCAAAGTCGCATCAGTAAAGACCGCAGCGCCGAAATCACCACGCAGATGGACAAGCTGCAACAGAACCAGGCGCTGTCCCAGGCCAGCTTCGAGGATCTGCTGGTGAAGGCACCGATCTCTGGTCAGTTGACCTCCCTGCCTGTTGAAATCGGCGAGAGCAAGAACCGGGGTGAGAGGCTTGGCCAGATTGATGTGGTGG
>JBBDSF010000208.1:0-2698 GCA_040905125.1 Pseudomonadales bacterium
GCCGCTGACGCTCCACACGAAGGGAGGCTCCGGGGGCCGTATGTCTGTCTTCACACGCGGGCAATTCCAGGCGGTGGGCAGGCCGCGTCCAAAGCCGATTTTGTCCACCGGGTAGGCGTACCTGACGCCATAACAAAGCCATTCACACAACCCACTGGTTTCGGCATGGACGCTACCATCCCGCTCCACGACCAGGTGGGCGGCAATCAGACGCCTTGTACTCTTACTGATTTCCCCGCCGCTGACCTTGATCGATCCCGCCAGTTCCCGGACACTCAAACGCAGCCCCTGGTCCTTCATAGACCAGTACTTCAGCGCCAGCAATGTATCCTGCGGTTTGAGTACCAATGGCTTCGCCTCAATATCTGCTGCTTGCTTACAGGGTGTTTCCTGTTTCGAAACAGGAAACATCCTAGATCACTGGCTTGGCGATTGTCAAGCGTGGGGACGGCAGTAGCGCTCGGGAGTTAAAGCCCAGTGCTCGATCTGTTGTGCAACTGGCAGTTAGAGTTAACGTGAAATCAGGGCTTTGGAGTTATCGACCTGGCTGAGGAGTAGCCATTATGTGGCATCCACAAATTAGACTCCCAAAAAATTGCAGCGTAGCCATGGGAGGCTGGCTGGAAAAACTATACGGGCCTCCACATCCCCTACAGGAACGTTGAACAATATATAGTCTTGTTCATTAATTATGAACGTATGATAATAATGAACATCTGCGAAAGGTCAGGCTACCGAGGCTATACCCGGGCATCATGAAAAACCAACAAATACTCGATGAGGCCATAGGCGCTCTACATCAACAGACAGGATTGGAGATGAACGTCCTGCAGCGGGAGCGTGGCCGACAGGACGCCGGGGCAGGGGCAGACAAAGAGAGAGATATCGTGCTGCAGATAGCCGAAACCTGCACCCGGCTGAAGGCTCAAATAAAAAAGTGGGCTGCTCATGCCAACCCCGGCGCCCTCATGGATCAATTGGGACGGCTGGGCGAGCCCGGCGAGGTCATCCTGGTGGCGGACTATGTGAATCCGAACATGGCGGACAGGCTGAAGGAGGCGGGAATTCAGTTTATCGATACCGCCGGCAACGCCTACCTTAACAACAAGCCCGTACTGGTTTACATCAAGGGCAACAAGCCGCCACAGGCTCGAACGAAAAGGCGAGAGATGAAAACCGGCAGGGCCTTCCAGCAGGCCGGGCTCAAGGTCGTGTATGCCATACTCAAAGACCAAGATCTGATCAATGCGCCCTACCGCCAGATCGCGAAACGTGCCGGCGTGGCACTCGGCAACATCGGCTGGGTAATGGGTGACCTCATCCAGCAGGGATTTCTCAATAAAGCAGTCAGGGGGAAACAGAAGACGGTGGCGGATTTCGATGGCCTGCTGGACAAGTGGGTGGAGGAATATCCCTACAGGCTCCGGGAAAAGCTGAGACTCGGTACGTTTACCGGTGACGCAAACTGGCTGGCAGAAATGGCGCTTGATGAGATCGGCGGCCTTTGGGGCGGCGAGAAAGCCGCCGCCGCGTATACCGGTTACCTGCTGCCGCAGGACTACACTATCTATACTCACAAAGAACGCCTGAAAGACATCGTGACGTTCGGGCGCCTGCGGAAAGCGGAGACAGACAATGAAGTGCATCCTCGGGTGGATATCTACGAGATATTCTGGACAAACAACCTGCCGGTCGAGGAGGCAAACGTGATGCTGGAGGACTGCACCGACCCCGTCATCACCTACGCGGACCTTATCGCAACCGGAGACCCGAGAAACCTGGAAACGGCGCAGCGACTTCGTGAAAAGCTCATACACTGACATTAGCGGTAAACTGCCGAAGGGCTGGTGGGCCTGTATGGGCTGTGCGCCTTCCGCATCCTCAACGAACTGCCGGGAAGCCGTAGTGCTGGAATAATTTTCTTTAAGTATCAAGCTCCGCAATTTGACGCAGCAATTGCATGATCCGCGGAACCCGTTGTTGACTGGCACTGTCGCCTGGCAAATGCCCTGGAATAGATTGCACGAACGATTGTTTAGCCAATAAATCTTTAATGCGTAAAGCAATGGTGGTTCTTAACGTTGGATCTGTACTCTCAAGCTCGGTTAGCAATTCGGGTCTGCCATCCAATACGGCAATCACATCCTCCATATCATGACTCATCTGAAAATCACCTTTCCCGCGATTGGCAAATGCATCCAGTTTGGTAATCAGGAAATACGGCGAGGTAACCAAAGAGAGAGATTCTCCGGTCTCAAGATTGATTTTTTCAGCAGCCTTAATCGCCGCGACGTACCATGGGTTTCCGAAACCGAGAATAGATTCGTCTGTTGGCATCACATCCAGAATTAACGGGTCACTGCGCCAGCGACACAGCGGTGCTCCTGCACTTGCATCTTCTCGAAATCCGCGATCCCTCAGGCGCTTTGATAACCGATAGTATTCCGCACGAGACGCCACCTGCACGATGGCGTCTACATCCCGTGTAACACGAATGGGTGGCGCAGCAGGATCAGAAATCAGCAGGCCAGTAGCACAGCCTCCGACAAAGACAAACTCGTCAGCGAGCTCGCCAAGCTGCGTCACCGTTAGACGTAGTATTTCAAGATTGGGATTTTTCAGACGCGCCATCATCAGAAAGTCTCTTCTCCAGATACTTTATAGCCCAATTTTTCTCCCGCGCCTGTCCAGCACGAAT
>JBBDSF010000209.1:0-2684 GCA_040905125.1 Pseudomonadales bacterium
GGTCCAGTGCGATACACCGCCCCTGGTCCTGCAAATGCGGCATCACATTGCGCCACAAATAAGACGAGGTCGGATTCCCATGCTGAAACACAATGGGATCTCCCTCGCCCATCTCCACATAACTCATGGACTTTCCCTTTACATTGACGGTCTTCCCGGGATGTTCCCGCGCACTGATCATAATTTTCCCCGCTGTGTTGGCGTTCGGTGAGCTTAGCTATGCATACTCTGATATTCAATTTTACATTATAGAACCACAAGCTTCCTGGACAGGCTTTTTGGTTTTTTAAAGAATGCGCTTGGCCCACGGCAGCACCCGTGCTACTTTCAAGGATAAAAAGAGTTACCATCAAGTGGATAATCACGGGCTATCCGAAACCAGCGTTGCGAGCGATCATGTGCCCAATGACCTGCTAATTGGCTGTCACGAGTGTGCGGCGATTTACCGACAGCTGCCTTTGCCAAAACACGGCATCGCGGAATGCCGGCGCTGCGGCGCCGAGCTGTATCGCCATATACCCAACTTCCTCAATCGAACGCTTGCCTTAAGTATTGCGGCACTGGTCCTTTGGATCATTGCTAACCTTTTCCCTTATCTCTCTCTTAAAGCGGGGGGACTCGTTGCGCAAAACTTCCTGGCGGCTGCGGCGTGGTCTCTTTTCCAGCATGACATGGGCGAACTGGGTCTTGTGGTCCTTTTAACGAGCATCGCCTTCCCCTTTCTCGTAATTATCGGCTTGATTTACCTTTTGTTACCGGTAGCGTTCGGCTATGCGCCCTGGCAGGCCGCCCGCGTGTACCAGTTGGTGAAAGTCTTGCAGCCCTGGAGTCTCGTCGGTGTCTTTATGCTGGGGACCTTGATTGCCATCGTAAAGCTCGAGGATCTCGCCAATGTCATTCCAGGTCTTTCTTTGTATGCTTTGACGGCACTGCTGCTGGTTTACAGCTTCGCCAATGCCAGTTTTAACTCACAGGCCTATTGGCAGCTTATCAGTAACTACCGTGTCACTGTCGCGGACCTGACAGCGAGTGACCAGGTACTGCAGTGTCATATCTGCGATGCGCTGCAACCCGACCCAGCACGACACAGTTGTGGGCGCTGCGGACTGCCCGTCCATTACCGGACGGAAAACAGTGTCCAGCAGAGCTGGGCGCTCGTAGCGGCGGCAACATTGATGCTAATCCCCGCCAACATTTATCCGGTAATGACTGTGAAAAAGCTGGGCAAGGGTGGGCCGGATACCATCATAAGTGGCATAACCAACTTGCTCGAAAATGGGCTGTATGGGCTCGGCCTGATTGTCCTGTTCGCCAGCATCATTGTACCGTTCACAAAATTGATCGCCCTCTCCTATCTGCTGTACTCGGTGCAGTCCGGCTCAAACTGGCGACCGCGTGACCGGACGCTTTTGTATCGGGTAACTGAAATCATTGGCGCATGGTCAATGGTCGATGTATTTCTGGTAGGACTGCTAGCCGGCCTGGTCAATCTCGGCTTACTGGCATCAGTGACACCGGGTATTGGCGCCACTTTCTTTGGCGCCGCGGTCATTCTGACCATGCTAGCGGCCCAGCGATTCGATCCACGCCTTATTTGGGACACCACCGACGAGCATTATCTCGACATGGAATACGCCCATGAGTGACCAGTCCCCCGATACCCCGATAGTCAGGACAAGCCGTTTGCCATCGATGGTCTGGCTCATTCCGATCGTGACTCTGATTGTCGGTGGCTGGCTCATCGTTCGCACCCTGACGGACCAGGCACCAACCGCAACGATTTCGTTCAAAACGGCCGAAGGTATCGAAGCGGGTAAAACGACGATTAAATACAAGAATGTGGATGTGGGTATCGTCGAGGACATCGCCTTTGCTGACGACTTCGACAGGGTGATCCTGACAGTAGAGCTGAACGAGGGCCTGGACGATTTCTTGCGCCGTAACACCCGGTTCTGGGTGGTTCGCCCCCAGCTCAGCGTCCGTGGAGTGTCGGGCCTCAACACGCTTGTTTCCGGTGCTTATATAGAAATTGATCCTGGCCCCGGTGCACGCCAGGACCATTTCCGCGGACTCGAGGAAATGCCATTAATCCGGACAGATGACGCCGGCACACGCATTACCCTGATCGCGGACGAACTGGGCTCCATTGACCGCGGTTCACCTATCTACTACCAGGGAATCCTCGCCGGCGAAGCCCTCGGTTATGAACTTGCCGGCGACAACCAATCTGTCTATATCGAGGCGTTTATCCGTGATCCATTCGACCAACTGATAAAAGGCAATTCCGAATTCTGGAACGTCTCCGGACTGGATCTGGACGTGGGTGCAGACGGCGTGGAACTACAAACGGCCTCAGTGATATCGTTACTCTTCGGTGGCATCGCGTTTCAAACACCCGAGTCGCTGGAACAAAGTACCGCGGACGTCTCAGACCTCGTCTTTACGCTTCACAGCCGTTACGAAGATATCGAGAAACAGTCTTTTACCCGAAAGATTCAATTTGTCATGTACTTCACCGGATCTGTGCGAGGTCTTAATGTCGGTGCACCGGTCGAATTTCGAGGGATTCGCATCGGTGAAGTGATCGATATCCGGATGGAATTTGACAGTGAAGAGACAACCTTCCGGATCCCCGTGCTGGTGGAACTTGAACCTGACCGCATCATCCATCGAAGCGATGAGAA